>JANOFA010000459.1:0-5845 GCA_031413355.1 Gemmatimonadota bacterium
CTGGTGGGCGTGCCCGGCCTGGCCAAGACGCTGCTCATCCGCTCGCTCGCAGAGGCGATGGAGCTGGAGTTCCGCCGTATCCAGTTCACGCCTGACCTGGTGCCGAGCGATATCACCGGTACCGAGATCATGGAGGAGGAGGTGGCGTCGGGGTCACGGAGTTTCCGGTTTGTCCGCGGCCCGGTCTTCGCCAACATCCTGCTGGCCGATGAGATCAACCGGACACCGCCGCGCACCCAGGCCGCGCTGCTGGAGGCGATGCAGGAACATCGAGTCACCGCGGCCGGCGTGTCGATGCAGCTGCCGGAACCGTTCTTCGTCCTGGCGACCCAGAATCCGATCGAGCAGGAGGGGACATATCCGCTCCCCGAGGCGCAGCTCGATCGTTTCCTCTTCGATATCCGGATCGGCTATCCCGGGGAGGAGGATGAAGTCACCATCCTGCGCGCCACCACGGGGGCGGATGCGGCGCCGCTCCGCCGGATGCTCACCGTCGCACAGGTGATCGCGTTGCAGCACGCCACTCGCGCCGTACCTGCCGCCGATCCCGCTCTCCGCTATGCTGCCGCCCTCGCCCGTGCGACGCGTCCCGGTCCGGATGCACTGCCGCTGGTCCAGCACGCGGTCCGCTGGGGCGCTGGCCCGCGCGCCGGGCAGGCCCTGGTGCTGGGCGCCAAGGCGCATGCGCTGCTCCGCGGGCGCCCCGCCGTGTCACCCGAGGACATCCGCCGGGTGGCGCTCCCGGTGCTGCGCCATCGCATCCTCCCCAATTTCACCGCCGAGGCCGAAGGGATCACCGCCGAGCGGATTATTGAGGAGGTATTGAAAGCGGTGGCGCTGCCACGGGGGGAGATACGACTGTGACCTCGCAGGCGATAGGCGATAGGCGGTAGGCGCATCGGAGCGGGAGTAGCGACCTGGCAACCGCTGGTGCGATCTGCCCCGTGCCCCGCGCCCCGCGCCTCGCGCCTACACTCTACTGCCTGCTCTAAACCAAATGCCCCTCCCCCCCTCCTACGGCCCCCTGCTCGACGCCCTCGCCGGTGTGACCTGGCCGGCACGGAGATCGTCCGGCACCGGGGCGGCGGGGTGCCATCCGTCGCGGTTGCGTGGACTCACCGCGGAATTCACCGAGTATCGCCCCTACCGCCAGGGCGATGATGCGCGGCGCCTCGACTGGAAACTGCTGGCGCGGACCGATCGCGCGTTTCTCCGCATCACCGATGATCACGCGATCCGTCCCACGCTGCTGCTGCTCGACGCCTCGGCGTCGCTCGCCTTTCCTGAATCGACGAACGCGAAGTGGGTCCAGGCCTGCCGTCTGGTGGTTGGCCTCGCGGCGGTGGCGCGGAGTGATGGCGATCCCGTCGGTCTCATCATCCCCGGGCCCGATGGCGTGCTGCGCCTCGCGCTCCGCGCCCATCGCCGCGCGATCGCCGAAATCGCTCGTGCGCTCAGCGACACGTCGCCCGCGGGATCGGCATCGCTGGTCGCGGGGCTCGAGGGTCTCCGGCCCGGCTCACGCGTCGTGATCATCTCGGACTTCCTGGCCGAGGGAGAGGCGCTGCTTGCGCGGACCCGCCAGCTGATCGTCACCGGCGTCGAGGTCTTTGCCCTGCACGTCGTGGCGGAGGAGGAGCGGGTTCCCCCTGATGTCACCCGGCTGGCGGTCGATCCCGAGTCTCCCCTCCGCCGGACGCTGCACGACGATGTGCGCGACCACTACCGGACAACCTTTGCGACCTGGCGGAGTGCGCTGGCCGAGTCCTGGCGCCGGGCCGGTGCCGAGTACACAGAAGTGAGCGCGGAGGAGGACGCTGCTCCGGTCATCCGCCGGCTGGTACGGGGCGCCACCGTTACGGAGAAGCATTGGTGACGTTCGCAGCCCCCATCTGGCTCGCTGGGGCGGCGGCGCTCTCGCTCCTGGTCGTCGCACTGCACCTCCTGGCGCGACGGCGCCCGCGGCCACTCGTCTATCCCACCGCTCGTTTCATTCCCGAGCAGGCCGCGAGCGCCCCCGCAGCGGCTCGGCGCCCCTCGGATCTTCTCCTGCTCCTGCTGCGTGTTGCAATCATCCTGCTGATCGGCGCTGCCTTTGCCCGGCCGCTCCGTTCCCCACCTCGTCGCACGGCGCACCTCGTTCTCATCGACCGGTCCCGCGCGGCTTCAAGCACCATCGACGACAGTCTCCGTGCGCTGCTCCGTCAGGCCAGCCTCGTCCTCGCATTCGACAGCATACCGCGCCCATGGAGCGTGGCCACCGATGCGGGCGGCACCAGCCGGTCCTCAGCGCGAGGATCGCTCTCAGTGGCACTACTCGCCGCAGTGCGCCGCGCCCCGGCACTCGCGGCCGAGGGCGATTCACTCGCACTGAGTATTGTCTCGCCCTTCGCCATCGAGGAGTGGGATGAGGCGACGCTCACCATCCGGCGGCAGTGGCCGGGCGGGATCGAGTTGCATGTCGTGGCGCCTGCGACGTCGCCGACTCACCCCTCAGGTGGCGCCAGCGATCTGACGCGCGACGATCCGCTTGCGGCAGCGCTCGGCCTGATCGGCCGCGAGGCGCAGGCTACCGCTCGCGTGGTGCGCGACCGTCCAGGCGCCGCGGACTCGAGCTGGGCCGCCGCTGGCGGCGCGCTGGTGTACTGGCCGCGAGAGCCGGTGGAGGCCCCGTGGGCGACGCTGCGCCGCGATACCGTCGGCGGAGTGTTCAGCGGTGGCCGTGTCGTCATCGCGCCGTTCACGCGGGTGGTGCGTCCCCCTGAGGGTGTCGTGATCGCCCGCTGGCCTGACGGTACAGCTGCCGCCACCGAACGGCCGCTTGGCTCGGGCTGCGAGCGCGACGTGGCGATTCCCACCGAAATGCCCGGCGATGTCATGCTTCGCCCGGGCATGCAGGCGCTCGCGCGCGAATTGACTGCTCCGTGCGGCGGCCGTCGCGACTTCCAGCGCGTGGCCGACGCCCTGCTCGACAGCCTCCTGGGTTCATCGGGGCTCGTCGCTACCTCGCAGCTGACTCGGTCGGTGTCGGGAGAGGTGCCGGCCAATGGCTGGTATCTCGCCGCCGCGCTCCTGCTCCTTGCCGGCGAGCCGCTGGTGCGGCGGGGAAGGAGGTAGCGCATGGCGGCGAGGACAAGGTTGAAACGTGCCAGGGCCATCCTGCTCGTCGGCGTGCTGCTGTCCGCCGCTGGATGGGGTATTGCCTGCGGCGCCGCCCTGCTGTTCCTGCTCGCGCTGCTCGACCTCGGCGTCGCGATGCCGCTGGCCGCCCGCCAGCTGGGGCTGGTGGCGAGTGCCGCTGTTGCCGGTGGCGTATGGCTCACCGTACTCTGGCGCAACCGCGACGTTCGTTTTCTCGGTGGTGTCGCCCTGTGGCTGGAACACGGCGTTCCCGCGCTGCGCTATGCGCTCGTGACACTGACCGAAAAGCGTTTCGCGTCCTCCGGCCCCGTCCTCGAGGCGGTTGTCGCGACCACGGAGTGGAGTGACCCGCTGCGCCGCGCGCTCAGCCGTGCCACCCTCCCACTGTTGCTCGCCGCGCTGCTGTTTGCCGCGCTCCGTGTCCTGCCTGCCACGACGCTGAGTCGCATCACAACGCCGCGCCGCGGGGACATCCTCGATCATGCCGCAACTGGGATCACGCCTGATCCACTACATCCCATGGTCGTCATCGTGACTCCACCCGCGTACTCCGGGCTGGCACAGATGACGCTGGAGGATCCGCCGACCGTTCAGGGACTGATGGGCAGCACTATCCGGATCGAGGGCGCGTCAGCCGGTGCGAGAGTGAGCGCAGTACTCAGCAACCAGGCGCTATCGGTAGCCAGCATGGCGGATCGCTGGCGCGTGACGCTCTCCATGCCTGAAACCGCGGCCCCGCTCTGGTTCACTTCCGGTGGGGAGCGGGTGGTGCTGGTGCTCGAGCCCCGTATCGACTCCGTTCCCCTGGTCGAGCTGCGCACCCCGGTCCGCGACACCGTACAGCGGGCGGTTAGCGGCAGCGTCACGCTGCAGGCGCAGCTGCGCGATGACTTCGGTCTGAACGATGGGTGGTTTGAATACATCGTGAGTGCCGGTACCGGAGAAGACTTTACCTTCCGCTCGGGCGTCATCGGCCGCCGCAGCCTGGCGCCGGCCCGGACCGGCGAACTAGGCGCGACGCTGCAGCTCGCAGCACTCAACCTTCTGCCCGGCAACGTCCTGCACCTGCGGGCGGTGGCTCGCGACCGCAACACCGTCACCGTCACCGGCCCCGGCACAGGTTTCTCCGAGACCCGCACCATCCGCATCCCCCGCGCCGATGAAGGCGATTCGGTGCAGATCGATCCGGCCGCGCCGGCACAGGGCGATTCAGCGCTGCTTTCCCAGCGCATGCTCATCATGCTCACCGAAGCGCTCGAGAGGCGCCGCCCGCGATTGCGCCGGGATACCGTCGTGGCCGAGTCACGCGCCATCGCCCGCGATCAGGCGAGCCTCAGGCGACGCGTCGCCGACATTCTCTTTCTCCGTCTTGGCGGCGAGGTGTCGGCAGAAGAAGCGGGCGACACCGGCGGCACAGCGGGTCTTTCTCCCGAGGCACTGCTGCGCGCCGCGGAGCAGGCCACGGTCATCAGCGGGGGCGAGGCACTCGATTTCGCCGAGGATGAGACGCCCGTTGTCGCGCTGAACAAGCCGTTGCTCGAAGCTTACAATGCGATGTGGGATGCCGGCCGGGCGCTGGAGATCGGGGAGCCGGGCCGCGCTCTCCCGCCGATGCGCATCGCGCTGGCCGCCGTCCAGCGGGCGCGTCAGGCTGAACGACTGTACCTCCGCGGCCGCCCCGCGCCGATCACCGTCGACCTTGTCCGGGTGCGCCTCACAGGCAAACGCGCCGATGTGCTCCCCGCCGCCGTTATTGGGCGGCCGCTCGATCCGCGTTCCGCCGAGGCGCTACTGGTCCGTTTCACTCGTGCGGTGGGGCTGTTACCCGCTCCGGCTGGCGTCGACTCGCTGCTCCTGCTCCGGCTGGCGGCACTGGAGGCTGCGCCCGCATTCGCCGGTGCGCTGGACGAGCCGCTGGCGGCACTCCGGGCTGGGCGGGACGCCACCCCGCCGCTGCTGCGAGCCCGGGGCCTGTTGCTCCCGTCATCGGTCTGGATATCCGAGCTCGCGCCCTGGGGGCTGTTGCCGTGAGCGAATTCGTCTTTGCCACCGCCGAGTACGCCTCGGGCGACTGGGAATCGGCGCCACTCGTCCCCACCAACCTGATCGACTCGCTGGCGCGGTACACCTCGCTTGCCGTTGCGCCGCAGGGTGTGGTCGTCTCGCTTGGCTCGGCAGATCTGCTCCGCTACCCGCTGGTGTTTCTCACCGGACACCTGCCGGTGCGCTTCACGGCGGCGGAGCGTGCGATGATCCGTACGTTCATTGATCGCGGGGGTATGCTGTTCGTGGATGATCACAACCACGATATCGACGGCGTGTTTCACCGCTCCGCCACAGAGGAGATTGCCCGGGCGGCGGGTGTGCTGCGAGAGTTGCCCAATGACCACGCGCTCTATTCGGCATTCTTCAGCTTCCCCGACGGACCGCCGACCACGAGCCAGGAGCTGAACGGCTGGGGCGACAACCTGGTCCACAAACACCTGCTCGCCGTCGAGCGCGCCGGTCGTATCGCCGTGCTCTATAGCAGCAAGGACTATAGCTCGGAGTGGAACTATCATCCCGAGACCAAGCGCTTCTACGCGGTCGATAACACCCGCTTCGGCGTCAATATCGTGATCTATGCCCTCACGCGTTGACCGGCCCAGGGTGGAACTGCTGCTCCGGTGCATGGCACTGGCTGCGCTGCTCTGGCTCACCGTGG
>JANOFA010000460.1:0-2665 GCA_031413355.1 Gemmatimonadota bacterium
GCACGATCAATCACGCTAACGCCAATGCTGATTATACAGCCAATGTTACGGGTTTAATAGGTACTACAGCGTATGATATTTATGTAGTAGGCGAGGACAATTCTTTGAACTTAACCGCAACTGTTCCTAAAATAGACGTTACAACGCTTACACCTGATACTACGCCGCGGCTGGTTTGGCGGTGTGGACTGGATGAACTGCTGCGCCCGGCCCTGCAGAACTTCGGTCAGATAGTCACTGGGGGCCGAGCCATAGTTCAGCAGCGTCCCATTGTCATTGAACAAATAGCTGTAGTACCCGACGGTGCTGTTGACGATCGCTTCGAACTTGTTCCATCCCGGCGGCACGGCGGGTGAAAGCAGCTGGTACTGATTGAGGTATTTCCCGATCAACGCCGTGCGGTATCCCGCTGCCTGAAGCCATGTGGCGATCGTGGAGTTCGGATCGAACTTGGTGGCTCCGCCGTTCGGCGCGGCGTTGGTCAGGACCCCGTGATTGTGGGCGTACAGTCCGGTCAGCACGGTCGCGCGCGCCGGGCAGCAGAGCGACGTCGTCACGAAGCCCCGGCTGAACCGCACCGTCTCGGCATTAAGCAGCGCCGAGGTCAGCGGCATGTACTGCATCTGATCGAAGCGCTGGTCGTCCGTGAGGATGACGACCACGTCGGCAGGGCGGGGATTGCTGACGACGACGCTGACCTGGGCGGAGGTCGCCGTATTGCCGGCGCTGTCCCGCGCGACGGCGCTGAGTGTGTGACTCCCATTGACCAGCGTGTCGGTGTTGTAGGCCCGGGTCCAGGGCGCCTGGGTGACTTCCGCCTCCACATCGATCCCGTCCACCTGGAACTGCACGCCGGCGACCAGCCGGTCGTCTGTCGCGTCCGCCTCCAGCAGGATGGTGTGCTGGACGGTGGCGCCGGGCAGGGGAGCGGTGACCGCGACCGCAGGCGGAGTCGTATCCGGCGGTGCGGGATTGTTGACCACGACATCGACCGGAGCGGACGTCGCCACATTGCCGGCCGTGTCCCGGGCGATGGCGGTGAGCGTATAAGCGCCGTTGATCAGCGTGTCGGTATCGTAGTCCAGCGCATAGGGCAGCTGGGTGACCTCCGCGCCGACATCAATCCCGTCCACCTGAAACTGCACCCCCGCCACGAGGCCGTCGTCGGTCGCGTCTGCCTGAATGCTGATGACGTGCTGGACCGTGTCGCCGGGCAGGGGGGCGGTGAGCGCGACGGTGGGCGGTGTGACATCAGGCGGCGGGGGCGGCAGCGTCAGCGACAGGTCATCGAAGACGGCGCTGCCGGTGTCGCCCGGCTCCATAGCCACCCGCAACTGGAGTCGCGCGCCGGTCGCGCTGGCCGGCGCTGGAAACGTCCCCGCGAGCAACGTCCAGTCCTGGCTCCCTGTCGCCACACCCACGAGGTCGGTGCCGAGCAGGTGCGCCGGTGGAATCGTGTCGCTGAGGCCGAGCGTGTCCAGCCAGAGGAGTTCGAGGGTGGCGCCCGTGCCGGCCAGGCTGTCGGTCGCCACCCAGCCGGCGGCGTCGTACAGTGCCCCGGCCGTGACCGGAACCTCCTGGTACACCGCGTAGTCGGTCAGGCCGGAGGCCAGAATCCGCTGGGCAACCAGGCCGCCGTGGACTCGGCTGCCGTCGAGGGTCCGCCCGATCGAGTCGCTGTTCTGCCAGGCGACAGTGCCGGCCTCGAAGTCCCCATTCTGCAGCAGCTCCACCGGCAGTGCCGCGGCCTGAAGGGCAGGGCGGGGGGCGAGACGCTCTTCGGAGACGCAGGTGGCGACGGCGGCGGGGAGCACGATCAGGGAGAGGAACCGGCGCCAGCGAGGTCCGTCGCAGCGGCGGCGGGGGTTGCGCTTCACTCCGGGTGGCAGAAGTGAGGGCACAGGCATTGTAGTATCTCCGCGACGCATGACGACGGGAACACACAACATGCTCGCGGATGGGGCCTTGGGCGCTGAGCTCTGGAGCATCGCGCCGATGCCGACCCCGCCGCGCGGTCAACCGATTGGGATTGTTGTGCCTGTGCTCTCCGGACGACGAGGGTAGTCGTTCACGCTTCCGGTCGAGATTTCAGGATCGATGCGGCTCCACTTGTGAGGCACCGCCAATCCCATGCCGCTCCGATCGACTTCTTCCTCGGGGGGAATCAAACAGCGGAGCATCTCGAAGGCGGCAAGTTGTGCCGCCTGTCAGGTCACCAACCTGGTGACCACAGTAGTGTGGTCCCGTCAGTTCAGCGTCATTGTCGATATCACTCTCCCCTCGACGCCGTCAGCGCCAGTTCGTAGTGTCGGAACGTCTCGTCCAGCTTCCACCCCCGCGATTCATACAATCGCTGCGCTGTCACGTTGGTGTGCGCCGTGGCGAGTTCGAGGCCGCAGGCGCCATCCGCTGCGGCAAACTCCTCCGCTCGCGCCATGAGCTTCCCTGCGACGCCGAGGCCGCGCGCCTGGCTGGAGACGAAGAGATCGTTGAGCAGCCAGAGTCGCTGGCACCGGGTGGAGGAGAACATCGGATAGAGCTGGGTAAAGCCCACGGCCGTTGCGCCATCCAGCGCGAGGAAGATCACCGCATCCCCCTTGGCCAATCGGGCGGCCAGGAATTGCCGCGACTTTTCGGCGGCCGGCGCTTCCTCATAGAACTGGCG
>JANOFA010000461.1:0-1751 GCA_031413355.1 Gemmatimonadota bacterium
GGCCGGACCTACCCGCCCAATCGCCCAATCGCCTAATCGCCCGCCTACTCCTCCACCAACGGCACCAGCGTCGGATCCCACAGCGCCGCGATGCCGTGGGCAATTGCGGTCACATCGGCATCAGCGATGTTGGCGAAGACGACCACAGAGATCCCCTCCTCCGGGTAGCGCACGAAATACGTCTTGAACCCCTGCCACGAACCGCTATGGGCCATGATCCGATGGCCGTTCGCCGTACCCACGCTCCAGCCGAAGCCGTAGGGGTAGGTCGTTCCGCTGTTGAGGACCACCGGTGTGGTGATCTGGCGGAAGCTTTCCGGTGTCAGCAGGTCGTTGCCGCAGAGCGTCGAATCCCACCGGGCCATGTCCCGCACCGTGAGATAGAGCGAGCCATCCGCGGTGGTATTCACCACCGGGGAAACCCACTCCTGGTTCTTGAGCTGGCCCTCCACCCTGCGGTAGCCCGCCGCCCGGTTGGGCACGATCTCCGCCTCGCTGATGATCCGGGCGGTGCGGAGGCCAAAGGGGAGGAAGACCCGGTCGTGCAGCAGGTCGCCATAGAACTGACCACTGACCCGGTGGATGATCGCGCCGAGCAGCATGTACCCCAGGTTGCTGTACTGCCAGGAATCGCCGGGGCTGAAATCGAAGGGGCGGGAGAGGACGAGTGCGGTCATGTCGTCCTCGGTATGGTCGTGCCGGTAATCGAAGTCTTCCGGGTAATCGCCTGCGCCGGAGGTGTGGGTGAGCAGGTGGCGGATGGTGACCGCCCCCCACCGGGCCGGTGCGTCCGGGAAGATCCCGGTCACGGAGTCGGCCAGGGAGAGCTTCCCGTCCTGTACCAGCAGCATGACCGCGGCGGCGGTGAACTGCTTCCCCAGCGAGCCGGACTGGTAGATCGTCGCCGGTGTGGCCGCCACGCGATGCTCCACGTTGGCCAGACCGTATCCCCGCTCCAGCACGATGTGTCCCCGGCGCATCACCGCCAGGGAGAATCCGGGGATCTGTTGCCGGGTGAGCTCCGCTCTGGCGTAGGCATCCACCCGCTCGGCGAAGCGGGCCGGTGCCTGGGCCGGGAGCGCCGGCGCGGCGAGCGCGAGCAGGAGGAGAGAGCAGCGCATGGCTAGCGCCGGATCCGGTCGGCGTATTTGGCGCGGACCTTGGCCACCTTGGGCGCGACGACTCCCATGCAGTACGACTTGCCCGGGTTCCGCCGGAAGTAATCCTGGTGATACGACTCTGCCGGGTAGAACGGTGGCGCGGCGGAGAGCTCCGTCACGATCGGGCGTTCCCATGCGATTGCGATCTCCTTCATGACGGCCTGCGCGGTGATCCGCTGCGCCTCGCTGTGGTAGAAGACGACGGAGCGGTACTGCGTGCCGGCATCGGCTCCCTGCCGGTTGAGGCTGGTCGGGTCGTGGATGGTGAAGAAGATCTCGAGCAGGTCATGATAGCTGAGCAGGGCGGGGTCGAACGTGACCTGGACCACCTCCGCATGCCCCGTCATCCCGCTGCAGACGGCTTCGTAGGACGGATTGGCGCCCTTGCCGCCGGCGTAGCCGGACACGACGCTTGCGACGCCCTGCAGCTGGAGCAGCGGCGCTTCGATACACCAGAAGCAGCCACCGCCGAGGGTGGCGAGTTCGGAGGGCATAGACAATCCTGGGGAAATGTTCGGTGTTTGGCCGTTGGCCGTTAGCCGTCAGCCGTTGGAACCTAATGTTGTCATCCTGAGGAGCGTAGCGACGAAG
>JANOFA010000462.1:0-1842 GCA_031413355.1 Gemmatimonadota bacterium
TTCAGTCACGGGGGCACGCTCGACAAGTTTATCGGCGACGCCATCATGGCGCTGTGGGGCGCCCCGATTCCCCACGCCGACGATCCCGACCGCGCGGTGCAGGCCGCCATCCAGATGCAGAAGGCCATCCAGACGCTGAACATCAAGTTCAAGGCGGATGGCCGACCGACCGTCAGTGTCGGCATCGGGATCAACTATGGCGAGACGTTCGCCGGCAACATCGGCAGCCACCTCCGGCTGGAATACACCGTCATCGGCGATGCAGTAAACGTCGCGTCACGCCTCTGCTCCAACGCCGCCGGTGGTGACATCCTCATCAGTGATTCGCTCTACCAGATGCTCAAGGAGAAGCCCGAGGTGGAGGCGAGAGAGCCGCTCTCGGTCAAGAACCGCGCCCAGGCGGTGAAGGTGTGGCGGGTGAAGCTGTAGGGAGTAGGCGGTAGGCGGTGGGCGGTGGGCGGTGGGCGGCACTGCAAAGCTGCCGAACCTGAATGCTTCTGGCCAACGGCCAACGGCTAACGGCTAACGGCTAATGGCCGTTGGCTGACGGCTATCGCGCGAACTCATACCGCACCCCCGCCTCCTCCAGCAACCGCAGCACCAGCCGGACCGGCAACCCCATCACGCCGAAGAAATCCCCCTCGATGCGTTCGACCAGCGCCGCTCCGTAACCCTGAATCCCGTAGGCTCCCGCCTTGTCCATCGGCTCCCCGGTGGCGATGTAGGCGCTCAGGAACTCATCGCTGCACGCACGAAAGGTCACCGCGGTGATGTCGGTGGCCTGACGCACGACCCCATCGGCCACCAGCGCGACGGAGGTGATCACCTCGTGGGTCCGGCCCTGCAGGGCGCGCAGCATGCGGAGCGCGTCGTCCGCATCGGTCGGCTTCTCCAGCAGCACTCCCCCCAGCAGGACCGTGGTGTCGGCACCCAGGACCAGCGCGCCGGGAACGCTCAGCGCCTTCTCTCGCGCCAGCCGCTCCACGTACGCGATCGGTGATTCCCCCGCGGCACGCACCTCCGCGATATGTGACGGGCGGACGTCGACCGGAATGCCCAGCATCTCCAGCAGCTGTTTGCGACGGGGCGAGGCGGAGGCGAGCGTGAGGCGCATGGTCTTACTCCGTGCCGGGCTTCGCCGCATCCCGTTCAAGCATCAGCGTCACCGGTCCGTCATTCACCAGCTCCACCTGCATGTCGGCACCGAACTCACCCGTCTCCACCCCCAGCCCGCGGGCCCGCAGCTGGGCGACAAACTGTTCATAGAGCGGTATGGCGACCTCGGGACGGGCGGCGGCGATGAACGACGGCCGACGGCCCTTCTCCGCATCCCCGTAGAGGGTGAACTGGGACACCACCAGCAGGCTGCCCTGCACCTCGGCCAGCCCCAGGTTCATCTTGCCGTCCGCGTCGCTGAACAGCCGGAGGCCAGCGACCTTCTCCGCCATCCACGCCGCCTCCACCACGGTATCGGCGTGAGTGAAGCCGACCAGCACGCAGAACCCGCGGCCGATGCGACCGCGGAGCTTGCCATCAATCGTGACGGAGGCGCTGGAGACGCGCTGAAGTACGATGCGCATGGGGAGCAGGTGGCAGGTGGCAGGTGGCAGGTGGCAGCGGGAAAGTAGAAGGGTCACTGGCGAAAAGGGGAAGGGGCCTGCCCGATCTCTTTGCTGACAGCTTACAGCTGACAGCTGATGGCTGACGGCCGACGGCCGACGGCTGACGGCTGACGGCCCCTCAACCCTCCGATCAGTTCAATCCCGGGCGCAACCGGACTACCCTGCATCATGATCCAGGACCCCTTGAACTCGGCCCGTGGCGACGTGCGAGGCGCCGCAT
>JANOFA010000463.1:0-2253 GCA_031413355.1 Gemmatimonadota bacterium
GCCACCCACTGCCGTGGTGATGGCCCGGAGATCCAGGGTGATGTCATCGAAGCTGTAGCGACCGGCGACGAGCCCCGGCACCATGCCGGAATACACCTGGCGCTCGTCAGGCGAAACAACCGTCAGTTCCGTGTCGGGAAAGTGCCCCTGCGCGACCGCTTCCAGCACGAACAGATGGGCATGGCCGCCACCTGCGAGGAGGAGGCGGCGCATCGATCAGCGGGGAAAGGCCCAGAGCAGGAATTCCGGCAGCATCCGCTTCCAGGTGGGGAGATCGTGCCGGCCGGTGACGGTGAGGTGGACTAGGTCGGGACCGCGCTTGTAGCCATGGGTCGTGAGCGCGAGGACGAGCTCCTCGGTGTCCTGGATGGCGTCGATGACGCCGTCGCTATCGCGGTCCTCGGTCTCGTCCTGCAGCCCGGTCTCGAACCAGAAGCGGAGTGGCGGCCGGCCCCGTGTCATGCGGATGCGCTGGTGCATGATCCGGGAGGATTGCCTGGCGGAGGCGTCGGTATCTTTGGTGCGCCACCAGAACGCGCCGGAGAATGAACCGACGGCGCCGATCCGATCGGAATGGCGCCAGGCCAGATCGAAGGCGGAGAGTGCGCCGAGCGACCAGCCCATGATGGCCGTCTGGGCGGGGCCGCTCGAAACGCGGTAGTGCCGCTCGATGGCCGGCATCAGTTCCTCGAGCAGGAATCGCTGATACAGCTCCGCCCGTGCGCCGAGTCCCTGTGCGTTGGCGACACCTGCGGTGCCATAGTCCTGCATCCGCGATGTGGCATGAATGGCGACGACCAGCACCGGGCGCATTGCGCCGAGGCGCTGGAGGGAGTCGAGCGTGGCAGCCAGCTCGACGGCCTGCATATCCTGGCCATCATTGGCGTAGAGCACCGGATAGCTGGCCGCAGTGGCCGTCCGGTAGTCGCGTGGGAGGAAGACGTCGATCGTGCGCGTCTCGCCCAGCACGCGGGACTCGAACGGCGGCAGGCGTTCGACGACCACCTGCTCCCGGCCGCTCAGGGCCAGAGCCGGGGCGCTGATGGCGGCGGTGAGCGCCCGCCGGCTGTTCCGCCAGATATCTGTCCAGGCCGTCATCGTCCCATTCACCCTCGTGTGGGGGCTCACCAGCCCGTGCAGAGACAAGTATATCCACGAAGTGGCGTCCGGCGGTAATCTTCTGGTTGCCTCCCTCAGCTCCCATTGACTCCACCGAATAAGCACAACCGCGTACCCCCAATTGATTTCCGTCACCGGAGTCTGGGTGCAGATCGGCGGGACGGCACTGCTGCTGCCGCTCTTCTTTCTGCTGACCCGGTAGACCGGGGTCCGGCCCTACGCCCGCCGCTGGTGCTTCCACCGATGGTGACTCAGATGGGACGGTCAGTGGCAGGGACTCACCCCTGTAACACTTGGCGTGACCCGGCGACTTGTAAGAACACCTACCCGATGCACGGGTGGGCCGGAGGAGCAGCGGGGCGGCACCGAAGCCGACTCCACGTCGCCAGAAGCTACTCCCGGGTCAGATGGGTAGCATCACGATGGTGGCCCCTCTCAATCCTCACGCTGGCTTGCCAGGGCAAGCCTCACGAGACGGCGCACACCATGAGCGCAATCGAGAAGCAAGAGCTGAAGGATCTGACGGCGTAGGACATCGAGGCCCAGCAGGCCGAGCGGGTGAAGGGTGGGGTTGGTCCGCTCGACGGCAGGCAGCCGCGGCCACAGCCTCCCGCTAGTGAGATATCAGGATACCCCAGCTTCGTTCATTGTTGGAAGGTGCGGGGGAAGCACTGGATGGATCCCGCGCGCCGTTCGTGTGACCAGCTGCAATCCAATTACTCTTGCAATGGAGGGTGCCATGTCGAACGAGAAGAAGCCGGAAAACCAAGCCCCGGACCTGAAGGACAAGCAGCTCGATGCGGACAAGGCGGAGCAGGTGAAGGGCGGGATCGGAAACCAGGACCGGCTGCGCCACAAGATCAAGTAGGCGGATTCCGGGCTGGGGATGTCCCGGCCCGGCTCGACTTCGTACCGCTGGGGGAGGCGGGAAGTGGGGGAAGTGGGGAGGGCCGCCGGCCTCTCCACTCTCCCCTCTCCCCTCTTCCCGTTTCCCGCCCGCGGGTGAGAATTGTCCTACCCCGGAGGCGTTCATTGTTGGAAGGCGCGGGGAAAGCAGTGGATGGATCTCGCCCGCCGTGCTCGTAACCAGCTGCAGTCCAATGCCTTATTCCCTGGAGGGTGCCATGTCGAACG
>JANOFA010000464.1:0-7379 GCA_031413355.1 Gemmatimonadota bacterium
CAGGTAGCCCCAGCGGAGGCTTCCTCAGTGATGGTCCCGAACACATTTGGCTTGAGTTGCCAGTTGGGCAGGTCAGGGACTCGCTCCAGTGCGCGCAGCAGCACGTCGATGCCCTTGTACCGCGCCAACCGGCCAATGAACAACGCCTTGGGTGCAGCATCGAGCGGGCGACGCGGGACATCGGCCCAGCGGTCCGCGTCAATCCCGAACGGAATCACCTCGGTCTTGTGCTCGAAGCCGTCCAGTTCGTTGGATAGAGCGAGGTGGGCCCGGCTCGGAACCACAATCGCGGCCGCGCGGCGCAGCACCGCACGGGCGAGCAGCGCGTATCCCGGACGCCGGCGGCTGTCCTGGTGCTGGGTGACCACCAGTGGCGTCCGCCGGCTGCGCAGCAAGCTCGCCACGTCGGCCAGCGGGTGCGGATGATGCACGTGAATGATGTCCGCCCGGCCGAGCGCGGCCGTGAGATACCCCGGCGCGATCTCTTCCGAGCCGAGCGCACCAAAGGAAAAGACCCGGGTGATCGTCGAGCGCTGACCGGCGCCCACCCGCCCGCCGAGCCGGCTCTCCACCGCGACGACGGAGACCTCATGCCCGAGGGCCGCCGCGCCTTCGGCGAGGTCCTGTACCACACGCTCCATACCCCCGGAACGGGGCCAGTAGTATTTGGCGAGATGAAGGATGCGCATGGGTGCGGGGAAGGTAGCAGGTGGCAGGTAGCAGGTGGCAGGGGGGAGGGAGTAGGCGGTAGGCGGTAGGCGGTCGGCGGGAGGCGATAGGCTGAATGCTGATCGCTTATCGCTGATCGCTGAACGCCACCGGCTAATGGCCAACGGCCAACGGCCAGTTACATTCCTCCCCACTCCCGTGCCCAACTCACCCCCCGCATGATCGCCCTCTGCTACGGTACCCGGCCGCAGGTCATCAAGGCCAGTGTCCTGCGCCGGGCCCTCGCCGCGCTGGGGCCGGTGCGCGCCATCGACACCGGGCAGCACTATGACTACGCCCTGAACGCGCTGCTCTACGAGCAGCTCGATGTTGCCCCGCCGGATCTCTTCCTTGAAGCCGGATCGGCCAGCCACGCGGTACAGACTGCGACCATCCTGATGCGGGCGGAAACGGCGCTGCGCGAGCTGAAGCCGCGTGCCGTGGTGGTCATTGGTGACACCAACTCCACCCTCGGTGTCGCCCTCGCGGCGGCCAAACTGCGGCTGCCGGTGGTGCATGTCGAAGCGGGACTCCGCGCCGCCGACCGCCTGATGGCCGAAGAAATCAACCGCCGGGCAGTCGATGCGATCGCAACCCTGCTCTGTACCCCCGGGGCGGCGGCGACGCACCGCATGCGCGCCGAACACCCCGACGTAACCGTAGTGGAGAGCGGGGATGTCGCGCGCGACGTGCTGGAGTCGGTGCAGGCCCGGCTCCCCGCACCGGCCAGCGTCGTTCCCGGACTCGAGGCACCTTATGTCTTCGCCACGCTGCACCGCGCCGAGTTGACCGACGAGCCGGCTCGGCTCGGCGAGGTCGTGCGCGCGCTGGCGTCGCTCGGCATCCGGGCGGTCCTCGCGGTGCACCCGCGGACCAGGGCGGCGCTCACGTCGCTGGGACTTGACGCCGCGGAGCAGGGCGCGCTTCGACTGGTGCCTGCCGTCGGCTATCTCGAGAGCCTCGCCCTGGCCCGCGGGGCGACAGCCATTGTGACCGATTCCGGCGGGGTGCAGCGCGAGGCGTACTGGCTGGGCACGCCCTGCGTCACGGTGCGCAGTGAGACCGAGTGGGAGGAGACGGTCGCGTTGGGCGCGAATGTCCTGGTCCCCCCGGAGGCAGCCGGGGCCGGGTTGGCCAATGCGGTGCGGGACCACGTCGCGCGGTGGCAGGGACAGCCTGGGTGGAACAGGGCGGTGTATGGTGAAGGTCACGCGGCGGAGAAGGTGACCTCTGCGATCGCCGCGATGCCCTGATGAGGTCAGCCCGCTATCGCCCAACGCCTATCGCCACTGTACCTCTCGGACCAGCCTGAGCGACACATGCGCGCCATCATCGTCTCCCACACCTATATCGACCCCGCCACCCGCGGCAAACTGTGCGCACTGGCCGGACTCGGCTGTACTCTGACCGTCGCGGTGCCGGCGCGGTGGTCCCCGACTGCGCGCGGGCCGTTGTTCCACGCGGCCTGGGGTAACGAAGCTGGCGTGCGCCTGGTACCGATCCCCGTGTCAGCCGACCGGGGCGATGCGGTCCGCTGGAAGTACCGTGACCTCTACCGCCTCTTCAGCGACTTCCGCCCGGACATCGTCCATGTCGAGGCGGAACCGTGGACCCCCGCGGCCGCCACCGCGACGGCCTGCGCCGCGCGGCTCGGGCTGCCCGCGACTCTCTTTGCCTGGGAGAGCGTGCCCCAGCCCCACACCATCCTGGAGCGCTGGCGCCGGAAACGGACGCTGGCACGGGTCCGCGCGCTGGTGGGCGGCAACAAGCTGGCAGCCGCGCTCCTGTCCCGGGAGCAGCCCGGCGTCCCGATTGCCATCATCCCCCAGTTGGGCATCACGCCACCGCTCGAGACGAAGCGGCCCGAGAACATCGTGCTGCAGATCGGATTCGTCGGCCGGCTGGTGCCGGAGAAAGGACTGGACGCGCTGTTCCGCGCCTGCGTGAAGCTGCTGGGACGCTGGCAACTCACCGTGGTAGGCAGCGGACCGGCGCAGGAGTCGCTCGAGGCGCTGGCCGAACGCCTCGGCGTCTCCTCCCGCACCACCTGGCGTGGCGCGTTGCCGCCGGACCGCTTCCGCGAACTGTGGCCCCAGCTCGATTGCCTCGTCGTGCCCTCCCGCACCACGCCCCAGTGGGTCGAGACCTACCATGGCGCGATGGTCGAGGCGATGGGGCATGGTGTCACCGTCGTCGCCAGCGATTCCGGCGCTCTTCCCGAGATGGTCGATACTGCCGGACTCGTCGTGCCCGAGGACGATATCCCCGCCCTGACCGCCGCGTTGCAGCACCTCTCCGATGCACCGCGGGAGCGTTCCCGCCTGGGCCGCGAGGCGCGCCTGCGGGTCATGGGCGAGTATGTGGATGACGGTGTCGCCCGCCGGACGCTCGAGTTCTGGGAGGGCGTGCTGCGGCGTCGGTAGGGTGGTCCGCGGAGCCGTCGGGGCCGTGTTGGGGCCGCATAGATGCGGCCCTTACGATCCCGGTCGGAGCGGCCCATCTTCCTCGCCATGCGTTTTCCACTCTTCCGACTGGCCTTCGCCAGCCTCGCCCTGTTGCTGCTTGCTCCGGCCCCATCCCTGTTCGCCCAGGTCCCGACGGTGGGAGGGGTCAAGCCGACCCCGGCCCAGGCCGCGGAGCTGCTGCGCAACCGCCCCGACCTGGTCCGTCAGCTGCGTGATCGGATCGGCGCCTCCGGCCTGACCCAGGAACAGATCCGCGCCCGGCTTCGCGCCGCCGGCTATCCCGATTCGCTGCTCGATCCCTACCTCGGCAACTTCGATCCCAACAAGCCGGTCACCACCGGCTCGGATGTGCTGGAAGCAGTCCGGGTGCTCGGGCTGGTCAGCAGCGCGGATGCCGACTCGCTACGCATGCTCACCGATTCCGCCCAGCACTTCGCCGACTCACTGCGGTCGGATTCACTGTCGGACACGTCGCGGGTGCTGAAGGTCTTCGGCCTGGCCCTCTTCCATCGTTCGACCTCGCTGTTCGAGCCGAGCCTCGCCGGGCCAGTGGATGACAACTATCGGCTGGGGCCGGGCGACGGGCTGGTCCTCATTCTCACAGGCGATGTCGAAATCGCCCATGAACTGCAGGTCACGCGTGAGGGGTTCGTGGCCATTCCGCAGGTGGGCCAGCTCAATGTGGCCAATCTGACGATGGCGCAGCTCCAGGACCTGCTCTACACCCGGCTCGGCAAGGTCTACTCCGGCGTGCGCCGCGGTCCCGGCGGGACGACCCGCTTCAGTGTCAGCGTGGCCAACCTCCGCTCGGTGCAGATCTTCGTGGCGGGCGATGTCGCCCGACCGGGGTCTTTTTCGCAGTCCGCGGCCGGGACCGCGCTGAGCGCCTTGTACTCCGCCGGTGGCCCAACCGAGAACGGCTCGTTTCGACGGGTGGAGATCCGGCGGGCCGGTCGGCTGGTGGACAGTCTCGACATCTATGACTACCTGCTGCGGGGCGACAACAGCCACGATGCCCGGCTGGAGAATGGCGACGTCGTCTTCGTCCCGGTGCGCGGCACGCAGGTGAAGGTGGCGGGCGAGGTGATACGGCCCGCGATCTACGAACTCAAGAGCGGCGAGACCCTGCAGGACCTCCTGCGATCGGCCGGCGGCTTCGAGGCGACGGCGCTGCGGCGGCGGGTCCAGATCGACCGTATCCTCCCGCCGCTGGAACGGGGGACTCGAGGACGGGACCGCGTCGTGATCGACCTTCCCTCCGATCAGTTCGCCGACGGATTCGGCCCGGCGTTTCCGATGGCCCCCGGGGATTCCGTGATGGTATTTCCCGTGGCGGAGCGACGCCGTAGCGTGATCACTGTCACCGGTAATGTCTGGACCCCAGGTCCGGTGGGCTACGCCAACGGCATGACGCTGGCTCAGGCCATTCTGCTGGCCGGCGGGACCAAGCCGGATGTCTACCTGGACCAGATCCTGATCACCCGGCTGCAGAGCGATTCGACCCGGCTCCAGCTCCGGGCCCGGTTCCTGGATTCCACCGGTGCCGTGACGCAGGACCTACCCCTGAGGGAAGACGACGAGATCACCGTCTTCTCCCGCTCCACCTTCCGGCCGCTCAGGTACGTGGCGCTCAATGGGGCGGTGCGGAAGCCGGGCCGGGTGACATTTCGCGAGGGACTCACGCTGCGCGATGCGCTGCTGGAGGTAGAAGGGCTCACGGAGGACGCGCTGCTGACTGAGGCGGAGATTGCCCGGCTACCGGGGGATAGCGTGCGGGGCACTGGCCAGGTGGCGGTCGCGCTGCGGGTTCCGCTCGATTCCACCTATCTCTTTGATCGTGGGCCCGACGGCCGCTACCTCGGCCCGCCCGGCGTGGCCACGAGCGCGTCCGGTGCCCCTGAGGTCCTGCTGCATCCGTACGACAATGTCCTGATACTGCGGCAGCCGGAATGGGAGCTGCAGCGTACCGTCGATATCACCGGTCAGGTGCGCTATCCCGGGCGCTACGCCCTCAAGACCCGCACCGACCGGCTGCTCGACCTGATCAACCGGGCGGGCGGCCTCACCAAGGAAGCCTATCCCGCCGGCATCAGGTTCTTCCGCACCGCGGACCGCGGCGGCCGGATCGGTGTTGACCTGCCGGGGGTGATCACCGACCCGAAGTTCCGCGACAACCTGATCCTCTCCGAGGGGGATTCCATCTTCATCCCCGAGTACATCCCGGTGGTCTATGTGCGCGGCGCCGTCGCCTCGCCGACCTCGGTAACCTACGTGCCCGGAAAGAACCTGGAGTATTACGTGAGCGCCGCCGGCGGTTACCGGCGGGACGCCGAGGGGAAGCGCGCCTATGTCACCCAGCCCAATGGCAAGGTGCAGAGCGTCAACAAGCACTGGTGGTTCCTGCCGGACAGCAAGCCGAGCCCGCTGGCCGGCGGCACGGTCTACGTGCCGGAACGAGATCCCCTCGACAAGAAGGACTGGCTGGGCATCGTGGGCTCGGTGGCGCAAATCATGGCGAGCATGGCGACGGTGGTGATTGTGGTGCTCAAGACGAAGTAGCCGCGAGGCGCGAGGCGCGAGGCGCGAGGCGCGAGGCGCGAGGCCAAGATAAAGAATGCCCCCGGTGAGAACATCCCCCGGGGGTCTAGCTGTTCCGCCTACTCCCTAGCGCCTAGCGCCTACTTCTCGTCCACCCTCGGCCGTCCCCCACTATCCTGCCTCCGGCCCTCCTGCTTGACCGGCATGCCGGCGAGTGACGGCTCATAGTCCGGCACCAGCCGCTTGAGCAGACGGCGCAGCTCCTCGTCGGACTCCCCATCCTGCGCGGCGGCGACGAGATCGGCCACCACGGTGGACACGCCGATCGGCAGCGCGGCATTCCGGGCCCGGAGCACCTTGGGATGTTCCGTCGGGCTAGCGTTCTCCGCCCCGAAGAACAGCTCCTCATACAGCTTCTCTCCGGGTCGGGTCCCGCTGAAGCGGATCTCGATATCCTTGCCCACTTCCTTGCCCGAGAGCCGGATCAGGTCGGCAGCAAGGTCCGCGATGCGCACCGGTTCGCCCATATCCAGCACGAAGACCTCGCCCCCCTTGCCCATCGCCCCCGCCTGCAGCACCAGCTGGACCGACTCGGGGATCGTCATGAAGTAACGCCGCATCTCGGGGTGGGTCACCGTTACCGGTCCACCCGCCGCGATCTGCTTCAAGAAGGTCGGGACGACACTGCCCCGGCTCCCCAGCACGTTGCCGAATCGCACCGCGACAAAGTTGCGGTGATGCTCCTCCGACACGCTCTGCACCAGCTGCTCCGCGACCCGCTTGGTGGCGCCCATCACACTGGTCGGCCGCACCGCCTTGTCGGTCGAGATCAGCACCAGGTGTTCCACCTGCCGCTCGGCGGCGAGCTCGACCAGGTTGCGGGTCCCGAGGATGTTGTTGAGTATTGCCTCCGCGATATTGTCTTCCATGAGCGGCACGTGCTTGTGGGCCGCGGCGTGGAACACACTGAAGGGCTCGAAGCGGTCGAACACCCGCGCCAGTACCGCCGCGTCCTTCACATCCGCAATGACGGCTTCGAGCGGGATGTGAGGAAAATGCTGGGCGAGTTCCTGCTGGATCCCGAAGATCGAGTTCTCGCCGTGACCGAGCAGGACGAGGCGTGCTGGCTCGAGCTGGCAGATCTGGCGGCAGAGCTCCGAGCCGATCGAGCCACCCGCACCGGTCACCAGTACTGTGCGCTCGGTGCCGAGGCCCTGGACCCGGTGCATGTCGATCTTGACCGGCTAGCCTTCTTAGGACTTAGCGATGGCGGTCAACTGTCGCTAAAAATCGAACTGCAGCAATTTCCGAAAAGCGACACTTGTTGAAAGACTGGACAGAATCAATCGACTCCGCCTAAGCGTACAACCGCCCCTGATACGACCCCCGTCGCAAAAACTCCGCCTCAATCGCCCGCTTCACCGCCGGCTTGTCGAGACACCATTCGGGCCCGACGAAAAAGTCAGGCGGCGCGTCGCCGCTGATCCGCTCGATCACCATCGTCGGCGGCAGCAGTTCCAGAAAGTCGACGACCGTTTGCACGTAGTCGTCTTGCCCCATGAGCGTCACCTCGCCGGCGGCGACCTGGTCGGCCAGTCTGGTGTTCTTGACGCAGTAGAGATTGTGGATCTTCACCGCGTCGATGTTCACCCGAGCCAACTCGCGGGC
>JANOFA010000465.1:0-6903 GCA_031413355.1 Gemmatimonadota bacterium
TGAGATGGATGTTCGGGTGGGATGACCAGACGGCAGCTGATCCGGTGCATTGGAGCGGCTGTCGTTCTGGTGTCATGGAGCAGGCGGTAGGCGCGAGGCGGTGGGCGCTAGGCGGTGACGTCGCCACTCAATGCAGATGGCTAACGCCCCCGCGTAAGCTGCAGGGGCCGGCATGATGCAAACCGACGCCACGTGAGACTGTCGCCGGACCCTGCCAGCTTCATGCGGTTGTTAGCGCACGCGGCACGAACCTATGGTCCGAGCGCCAATCGCAGCCCGGCGTCCACCTGTTGCAGAAGTTTCGGCGGCAGCTTGGCCGCGGGTTGGCGCAGGAAGTCGCGGTCCAGGGTGACCACCTGCGTCACATTGGCGACCGAATCCTTGGGTAAGCCGGCCGCCTTGCCCGGAATCAGCACATTCCCTGGCGCCGCCACCAACGCCAGGTTGGTCGTGAGGGCGACCGCCAGCACGGTCTGGAGTCGGCTGCGATTGAATGCGTCCGCGGACACGATCAGCACCGGGCGCCGAAAGCCAGGCTCGGGGCCGCGCGGCTCAGGGAGATCGGCCCACCAGACCGCGCCGCGCTCGACTACCACTTGTCTCGAACAACCGAACGGGCCTGCAGGCGGCTGAGACCGGGGTCCAGCCGATTGTCCTGCGTGGCGTACACCGCGTTCAGTTGGTCCGTGAGCGTCTTCGCGTGATGCTTGGCGAGAAACTCCGCCATTGCCGTGGCGAACAGCTGGCTGCGGGAAACGCCCAAGCGCTCGGCCAAGGTGTCGGCGGAGCGAAAGAGGTCGTCGGGGAGAGAGATCGCTGTCTTCATACCCGTGTATAACTCTGGGGTGAGCGCCCAGTCAAGCGCGCTAACGTCGCTTGTCCTCTTCGTCCTTTCCAACCATACCTTCCCGATACACCGCCGCATACCGCTCCACCATCCGCGTCAGCGAAAAGGTGCTCTCCACCCGCGCACGCGCGCGGCGGGCATCCTCCGCGCGCCGGTCAGCATGCAGCAGCACCTCTGCCCAGCCCCGGGCCAGCGCCGGCGAATCCTGCGACGGCACCAGCCGGTGAGCCAGATCCTGACCCAGCACCGCACGATTCCCGCCGACGTCGGTGACCACCGGGCAGAGCCCGGCACTCATCGCTTCGAGCAGGCTCACGCTGGTCCCCTCGCTCCGCGAGCCCATGGTGAACAACGTGAAACTGCGCTGCAGTGCGGCGATATCGTCACGCCAGCCGAGAAAGTGAACGCCCTCCCGCACGCCGAGCGATGTGGCGAGCGCCTCGAGTACCGCACGCTCCGACCCGTCGCCCGCCAGCAGCAGCACCGGCGGCTCCCCTGCCGCGGCCCAGGAGCGGCGCAGCTCGGCGTACGCCTCGACCACGACATCGTAGCCCTTGATCGGCTCCAGCCGTCCAATGCTGCCGATGACTGGTGCGGTGGCAGCGATGCCGAGCGCCTGCCGCAGCGCACCGTCGTCCACCCCGGGCGCATGCAGCTCCGTGTCCACCCCATTCTCGATCACCTCCAGCCGCACGGAGCGCGACACCACCCGCGCCGCGAGATGCTGCCGCAGCACCTCCGAGACGGCGACCACGACATCGGTGCGCCGCGCCGCGAAGTAGCCAATCCCCCGCGCGAGCAGCGGATCGGGATGCTCCCGGCCATGCTCGGTATGCACGATCCACGGCACTCCCGCGCGGCGGGAGGCGAGTGAGGTCTTGTGCCACACTCCGGCATGGGAATGGACGACATCGGGGGCGATCGTCGCGATAGCTCGCGTCAGATTTGCGGGGTGCAGCATCGAGGCACGGCCCATGGTCGGCGCCAGGTGCAGCGTGGCGTACCGCTCCAGCCCTTCGGCGAACCGACCGAAATAGCCCAGCACCATCACATGCGATTCGAACTGCGCCGGATCGAGCCGCTCAACGATATCCGCGAAGAGCCGCTCCATCCCCCCGTAGTTGAGGTTCTGGATGACATGCAGCAGCCGCACTCGTCGGCTCATCGACTGCTCCTCCGGCGCTGCAGCCAGCGGCTCACCCGCTCCTGGGTCCGCTCTATACCATCGAGCAGCAACCGGGACAGAGTGAGCGCGCCCAGTCCCAGCGCGGACCATTCGCCGCGAGGGTCAAACCGCATGGTCCGACCCTGATTGATGAATTGCCCGCCGCGGAGCGCGGCCAGGGGATCAGCGGGAGCGCCGGCGGTGAGCACGACCCGCGTCTCCCGGTCGTTCCGCGCATCGTGCTGGTCCAGCCCGGCGGTCCCCACCACTTCGGGACGGGTCAGGCGCACCCGCTGCAGCAGGCGGATCGCTTTCGGGTCCGGCAGAAACCGGGTGTTGTACCCGGCGTTCCACACCTCGATGGCATCAATCCCGGCGGCGACGTCCGGCGGCAGATCGTAGTCGAACAGGATGGGATGCGCCGCGACCGTGAAGCCCGACCGGCCACTCGTCTGGCGGATGAACTCGGCGGGAGTCTCCGGGGCGATGAACTCGCTGAGCCCCAGCGCCAGCAGGTGCAGGCCAGGATAGCCGGCGAAGCGGAACTCCAGCCCCGGAATCAGGTGGATCGCGGCGTCCGAATGTGCCGCACACTCCGCCTGCAGCGCGGCGTACTTCGCGGCATCGAAGTCTTCGGCGTGATCGGTGATACCGAGAAAGGCGAGGCCGCGCGCATGGGCGAACAGTCGCAGCGCCGGCACATCATCCCGGCCGTCGTGCGAGTAACTGGTATGCATGTGAATGGCGCCGGTGCGTTCGGTCATCGCCGCAGTATCCAGTCAATCGTTTCGCGGAGGAAGGGACGCGGGTCGTCCCGGCGAAAGGTCTCGCACCGATCACCCGGTCGCCATGGCGGCAGCAGCGCCGCCACGGCGCGCCAGCGGGTGGGCTCGCCGGGTGGAAGCGCCAGGGCGGCATCCGAGCGACGGAGCCGGGCCAGCAGGTGATCGACATTGCCCCACCACCAGCGCCAGCGTACCCCGATCCGGTAGTCCAGCACCGGCTCGACCGGCTGTCCGAGCTCGGCGGCGAGCAGGAGATTGGGAAAATCAACACCGGCGTCGATGGCCAGTTGCAGCGAACCCCAGAAGCGGCCGTTGATCTCCATCAGGTAGGGAGTACCGGTCGTGGCGTCGCGTTTATACTCGACCATCGCCACCCCATTCCAGCCCAGCTGGTCGAGCAGCGCTTCGCTATGGTGCTGCAGCTCCTCATCCGGCGCCACACTCTCGGCGTACACGCTGACGCCACCGGAGGGCGGCTTTTCCCGCAACCGCCGGTGAAAGAACCGGGCGAGGGTGCGGCCCCGCCAGCGCAGCAGGAAGACCCCGATGCCGGGGCCCACGATGCGTTGCTGCAGCAGGACCGGAAAGGCGGCGGCGGGCATGCCGCTCAGCTTGTGCGAGAGCTCCGCCCGGTCGCGGGCGTAGCACACACTCAGCCTGACTCGGTCCAGACCGCTGCCCGAAACCGAGCGGGCCGGCTTGAGCACGAGGGGAAAAGTTCTTGTCGAGGTGATGGCCTCGGGTGCCTCGTCGATGCTGGGCACCACGGTCTGGGCCGGCACCGCGATGCCCAAGGCGGTGGCCGCTTCCAGCAGGCGCGCCTTGTCACTGACCGCAAGAAAGCGCTCCAGCGTTGGTGCCAGCACGCGGCAACCAGCAAAGGCCTCGGGCGCGGCGAGGATGGCCAGCAGCGCCGGTTCGGTTGTCGGCACGAGCACGGTGGCGCGCTGCTCGGCGATGATCTGGCACAACCGGGCGACAAACTCCCCGGGGGCTTCGAGGGCATCTGGCACGAGTCCCTGCCAGGTGGCATGGCGCGACTCGCCCGCAAGGGAAGGGACCCGAACTGCGGCCACCAGCACTCGGTGCCCCGCCCGGCCATAGGCACGGGTGAGGGCGAGCGCGGCTCGCTCGGTCCCATCGGTCACCAGCACCGTCTCCATCACCGGCCTCTCAGGCCGGCCAGCCGGAGCCTGAATCCATCCAGGGAAATCCCCGCCGGTACATTCAGCCGTGGCAGGCGGAGCGGGTCGGCCCCGGCACGGGTCATCCAGCCGCCGGAAACGAGCAACGCCTCGGCATAGCCAGCCGAGCGCGCAGCCTCACACACCGCAGCGGAGGTCAGGCCGTAGGGGTAGGCCAGGATGGGGGGAGCGGAGACCCGCGTCGCCAGCCAGGCGAGCGGTGCCGCCAGCTCGTGACGGAGCGCCTCTCCGGCGAGTGCGGCAAGATTGGGGTGCTCCCAGGTATGGGAGGCGAGGGTGAGTTGCGCGTACTCCATCGCCGCCATGAGGTCGGCTTCCGAACCGGCGCAAGCATGACTGGGGACCTCGCGCCAGGGAATGCCTGCTCGCGTAGCCCAGTCACGCACTCGGGTGTCCTGGCCCGCTGCCTCCCAGAGGCAGGCGTGACGCACCGCCTCTGGCAGTCCGTCCGGCGCGCCGGAATCGAGGGCATCCCACCAGAAGGGGCGCCCGCCGATGAACGCCGGGGCGACGAACACCGTGGCGGGGAGTTGCCGCCGACGGAGCTCCTCCACGCCCGCCGTCAGTGCACCGGCGTAGGCGTCATCAAAGGTGATCGCGACCCGGGGACGCGCCGAGGGATCCGCGGCGGGCATGAGTGCCTCGGTCAGCGGTACGACGTCGGCGTGCTCGCGGATGAGATCGAGCTGAGCGGCGAAGTCGGTCCGGGGAAGGTGAAGCGACCGTTCCCGACCGGGGGGGGCGTCTGGCGGCAGGATGTTGTGATAGGCCAGGACGAGGGTCCGGCCGCGCCGGCTCGACTGGTAGAGTCCGGCCGGCCCGCCGCGTGCAAGCAGCGCCTCGGTCAGTTGCTTCAGCCGTGCGCGCACCGGCACAGCTCAGCGCATCACGGGCGGCGGGAGCGTCTGGCTGGGAATTCCCGCTGGCGGCAGCCCACCACGGTAGCGGCGAGGGCCATCCACCTGCTGCGCCTGCGCCGATGGCGCGCCCCCCGCCACCGCAGCTTCATCCTTGAGTCGCTGGGCGACGCTCACGTTGAGCCCGCCGACCATGGCGACCATGACATAGACCGGATCGAGATAGGCGAACGACACGAGGGCGCAACCGACACCGAATCCGATGAGCGCCACTGGAAGGTAGATGGCGGTGAAGTAGAGGAATCGTTGCTCCTGATCGCCCTTGACCCAATGCCTGGGCATCTTCCTGGCCATCCGCCGGCACTCCCAGGCGCTGCCAAAGACCAGGCTGCAGAAGAGGAGGAACCCCGGGATGCCCATCTCTGCAATCGCCTGGACATATGAGTTGTGCGCTGCCGACCATTTGATACCGGCCAGAGATCGATCCGCCTTCTGGGCGATGGCGCGGTCGCTCAGTATCCCTTCCGCCTTGGCGAAGTTGTCGATCCCGATCCCGGTGACCGGATTCATCGCCATGTAGCCCAACCCGCGCAACGCAACTTCCTTGCGGCCAGTTTCCGAGGTCCAGTTGTAGTCCTCTGTCGGACTGACGATGGTGAGCATCTGGTCCCAGTAACCCGGGGGCGCGGAGACGATGATCGCAAGGAAGGTGACAATGACAAATCCGAGCTTCTTCCCGGCAGAAACATTCGGAAGGATGAAGACCAGGCAGGCGATGACAACACCGAGAGTGAGGAATGCGCCCCGTGAGCCGGTCCGGCCGATGGTGCTCCCGAGTCCGGCAATAATGACCAGGCAGGCCAGCTTCCCCTTCTGGTTGGTTATCTGGAAGACCAGCAACGCGAACACCAATGAAATTGCACACACCAGGCCGATATCATTGGAATCGTAGCTGTATCCAGCCTGAATGCGGGTAAAGTCGTCGCCCTTCGCCGCCTGCATCCGGAAGACGAAGACGCCGAGGTAGGCCAGACAGCCACCGGCAATGGCGAATGCCCAGACAAACTTGAAGAGGTCCCGGGCGTGCCGGATGCCCAGCAACACAAGAAACGCGAACAACAGCACTTTCGAGAACTCACTGATAATGAAGGAAGCGGATCCCCCCATCGAAATGGCGAACGGGACCGAGAGGCAGGCCATGACCCCCATCGCCGAAATGCGCCGGAACGCCGGGGTCTTTGGTGCGGATGCCATGTTGAGGAACCGCGGATTCATCCAGGCGTACAGCCCGGCCGCAGCGACCAGGAGGAGAGCCGGGTGAAATCTGTTCAGGAAGCCGAAATTTTGGTGAATGCGGCTGAGCGTGAAAATCATCAGCAGGCTGATGATGTCGCGATAGGGATCCGAGGTGGGAGTGAACGCCCGGCTCGCCAGGGTCACGCTTCCGGCTCCGGGAGCCGCCTGCACCGCAATACCTGCCACAGGTCCTCGATTATCAGAATGGTCTGAGGCGCAAATGAGCAAAGATAGGGCCAGTCCACCCGCCTGCGGCTCCCGTGCAAAGCTCGCTCCCACCTATACTTCTGCCCGGTTCGTGGCGCCGCCGCAACACCGGAGGGCTGCCCCACGGGTGGGCCCCGCCCGATGGCCTGCGGATTGCTCGGGGCCGGGCAGGAGCTGCTACTATACACTGCGAACCAGAACGGATCTATCCCGTGACTCAATTACCCCCGTCTGCCCGGCCCCTGACAGTCGCTCTGGTGGGTGGAGGCAAGATGGGCCAGCACCATGCCCGCGCCATTGGAAAGCTGGCGCCCGGGGCACGTCTCGTCGCGGTCGCCGATCCCGCTCCGGCCGCCGCCGAGCCGCTCAGGGCCGAATTTCCCGAGATCAAGCACTATGCCGACCTTCCCGCCCTCCTCGCTGCGGAGCAGCCGGACGTCGTCCATATCGTGACTCCCCCCTCCACCCATGCCGCGCTGGCGCGGCTGGCGCTGGGGGCGGGGTGTCATCTGTACATGGAGAAGCCATTCGTCGAGTCGGT
>JANOFA010000466.1:0-3900 GCA_031413355.1 Gemmatimonadota bacterium
CGGTCACTATCTCGCCACCCCGCAGACCCTCGCGGCCCAGGCGCGCGCCGAGGGGCTGAACGTGGTGGAGAACCTGATCGTGAACAAGGAAGACCGGATGCCGGATATCGGGTACTTCACCGGCAGGCCGGACCCGGTTTCTACCGGCGATTTCCTGCTGCTGCACGATCAGGAATTTCACACCAGCTGGTGGGGGCACACCGGTCTGCTCGGGCTGACCCGCCACATCGTGCTGCCGGGTTACGCCGGCTATCTGGGCACGCCGGTGGCGAGCCTCTTTCCCGACAATGCCACGGTCGCCGATCAGGCCCACGCGCAGGGCGGATTGGTCGGGTACGTGCATCCGTTCGACAGCTATCCCGATCCGGCGGATACGACGACGGCGCTCAACAACGAGCTGCCGGTGGATGCTGCGCTCGGCAAGCTGGACTATTTCGAGGTCGTCGGTTTCAGCGATCACCTGATTACCTCGCGGGTCTGGTACCAGCTGCTCAACTGTGGCTTCCGGCTGCCGGGGGGCGCGGGCACCGATGCGATGACCAACTTCGCAACGCTGCGCGGTCCGGTCGGCACCAACCGGGTGTATGTGCAGTCGGGACTGCCGCTCGACCGGGCGCGGTGGTACGGCGCGCTCAAGGCCGGCAAGACGTTCGCCACGAATGGACCGCTGCTCCGCTTCACGCTGCAGGGCCAGGGACCGGGGGGGCAGGTGCCGGCAGGCATTGGACGGCTCACGGCGCGGATCACGCTTCGATCGCTGGTCCCGCTGGACCATCTCGAGTTGATCGGCAACGGCCGCGTAGTGGCGACCATACCGCTCACCGGCGATCGGATGAGCGCGGACACCGTGCTCGCCGTCGAGGCGGGCGCCAATCGCTGGTTCGTGCTCCGGGCCTACGCCGACCAGGCGGTGACGCCGGTGCTCGATCTCTATCCCTTCGCGACGACGAGCCCGGTCTACGTCGGCGGCCGGACGGAGGGCGCATCGTGCGGGGCGGACGCCGAATATTTTCTGCGCTGGCTCGACCGGCTGGAGCAGGGGGCAAAGGCCCATCCGGGGTGGAACAGCAGCGGGGAGCTGCGCGAGGTCCTGGACCGGATCCGTCGGGCGCGAGCGGTGTTCGAGGCGCGGCAGGGGTAGGAGGCGGCCTCCGTGCCGCCCCACACCCGGCATCAGCCGGTTGCCTCACACGCGGCCCTCACCCCCCAACCCCCTCTCCACTGTCGTGGAGAGGGGGGGCACTCAGCGCTCAGGAGAGGTTCGGCGGGCGGGGACGTCCGCCGCTACCCCTCCCTGGCAAGGGAGAGGGGTCTAGGGGGTGAGGGCGTCCGAGGTTGAGAGATGACACGGGAACGGGTTCACTTGTCTTGAGGAAGGTGCTCTTGAAAAACTTCGCGCTCGTCGGCGCCCTGCTGCTGGCCATCGCGCCACTGCAGGCCCAGGAGCTCATCGCGGTCCGCGCCGGCCGACTGATCGATGTCGAGCGCGGGGTGGTGCTCGCCAACCAGATCGTCCTCATCCGGGGTGAGCGGGTGGAGTCGGTGCAGCCGGCCGGGGCCGCGATACCACGCGGGGCGCGGGTGATCGATCTCTCGGCGTATACCGTGATGCCGGGGCTGATTGACTGCCATACCCACATCGCCGACCCGATTCAGGGTGCCAGCAGCGCCGATCCGCTCACCACATCGGGAGCCCGGAACGCATTCACCGGGGTGCGCCAGGCCCGGGCGACGCTGCTTGCCGGCTTCACCAGCGTCCGCGATGTCGGCACCTATCGCGCCTTCGTCGACGTGGCGCTGCGTGACGCGATCAATGACGGGACGGTGATCGGTCCGCGGATGAAGGTGGCAGGCGCATACGTCACCGTCTCCTCCGGCGGTGGGGAAGTCACCGGGCTCGCCGCCGATGTGATTCCGCCACCGGACTTCCGCCGCGGCGTCGCCAACTCCGCCACCGAAGTACGCCAGCGGGTGCGCGAGCTGCTGAACGCGGGTGCCGATTTCATCAAGATCATCGCGACCGGTGCCGTGCTCGCTCCCGGCACCAAGCCCGGGACGCCGGAATACACCGAGGAGGAGATCCGCGCCGCGGTCGAGGAGGCGGCCAACTACGGCACCTTCGTGGCGGCGCACGCGCATGGCGCCGAGGGGATCAAGCGGGCCGTGCGGGCGGGGGTGCGGTCCGTCGAGCATGGCTCGCTGGCCGACGACGAGGCGCTGCAGCTCATGAAGGACCGCGGCACCTGGCTCGTCGCCGACATCTACGACGGCGACTACATCGACTCGGTGGGGACGCTGGAGCACTGGTCGGCCGAGATTCTGCGGAAGAACTTCGAGACCACGGAGACCCAGCGCACCGCCTTCCGGAAGGCGGTCGCCCTCCGCGTGCATATCGCCTATGGTACCGACAGCGGTGTGTATCCCCATGGATTGAATGCCGCACAGCTGCCCTACATGGTGACATACGGGATGACGCCGATGCAGGCCCTGCAGTCGGCCACGATCGACGCGGCGCGGATGATGTTCTGGCAGGATGCGGTGGGGTCGCTGGCGCCGGGGAAGTACGCCGACCTGATTGCGGTCAAAGGCGATCCGCTCGTCAACCTGCAGCTGATGATGCAGGTCGATTTCGTGATGAAGGGCGGGGTGGTGGTGAAGGGCGGACAGTAGGACGGGCGGGCGGCAACTTCGTCTCCATCTACGACAACAGCTCTTCCGCCTCGGTCATCCGCGTGCCGGAGGGCGGGACGGTGCGCTGGCTGCACGTCGGGCAGGTGGCCCACACTGTGGTCGCGGTGGACAGCTCCTGGTCCACCAGCGCCGGCCGCCTTCCTGCCGTCGATCGCCCTTGGCAGCGGGTTTCTGGTGGGAGGCGGGGTGCGCGACGTGATCGAACGCAATGTGATCGCCGATCACGCGCTGGACGGCATCATGGTCACCAGCTTCCTCGACAAGAATTTCTGGCCGGCACAGGGCAACATTATCCGCAACAACCGGATCATTAACGTACGCAGGACGGCTGAGAGCTAATCCCGGCCGGCGGTTCCGCCACCTATCAGATCGGCGCCGAGCCATTCGGGCTGCATCCCTATCACTGCCACGCGCTGCCAGTCTCGGAGCACATGGCGCACGGCTTGTACGGCGTCATGATCGTGGACCCGCCGGGAGGGCGGCCCCCCGCACATGAACTGGTGCTGGTGCTCTCGGGTTTCGATGTGAATGGTGATGGCGCGGATGAGCTCTACGGCTGGAACGGTGTGGCGGGGTACTATGCGCGCTATCTGATCAAGGTCCCGGTGGGCAAGCTGATCCGCTTGTACCTCGCCAATTTCTGCGGGATGGAGCCGTCGGTCTTATTCCACCTGCACGCGGAGAGCTTCCGGCTGTTCCGCTCCGGCTCCCGGCTCGTGCCGGACGAGGAGATGGACATCGTCACGCTGGGTCCGAGCGAGCGGGCCGTCCTCGGGTTCACCCTGCCGATCCGCGGCCGTTACATGTTCCAGCCGCACCGGCATCATCTTGCCGAGCGGGGGGCGACGGGGTGGTTCGCCGCGGCGTGAGCGACTGAAATAGAGGAGAATGGCATGAACGAGATGCCGCGGCCCGGTCGCTGGCAGCAATTCCTGGCATTTCAGCGGCGGTTTCTGGCGCGCCCCTGGCAGGCGCTGACCCTCTCCCTCCTCGCAGGCATTGCGGGTATCGCGATGTGGCTCGACTGGACGGGTCATTCAGACGCCCGGCAGTATTGGCGGGTCGAACACATTATCACCGCGATGCTCTGGTGGTCGCTGGGCGCCTACTGCGCTTATGTCGCTGTTCGGGGCTTCGTCGAACGGCGAGACCGAAGCGAGTCTGAGGGGGATCGTCCGCGCTGACGCCGGCGGGTGATTGGGGGAGCAC
>JANOFA010000467.1:0-1151 GCA_031413355.1 Gemmatimonadota bacterium
CCCCAGCCGAGCGAGGCGAGGAGGAACGCGGTGAAGTACTGCTTGTTGACGATCGGGACGTCGAAGACGAGCTCCATGATCCAGAACGCCGCGACGAAGAGGTAGCCGGTCAGCTCGATCATCGGCCCGTAGTACTCGAACAGCCAGAAGGTCGGCAGGGCAAACCAGCCGATCCGGCCGAACTTCTTCCGGAACAGCATGTCGCGATGATAGAACAGCGACTCGCGCAGGCCGCGGTACCACCGGCCCCGCTGCTTGCGCAGCGAATCCAGCCGCTCCGGCACCTCGGTCCACGCGACCGGATGGGGCAGGAAGGCGACCCGGCGGGTTCGCAGCTTGTCGCGCACGAAGCGGTGCAGCCGGACGATGATCTCCATGTCCTCGCACACGGTACCGGCCCGGGCGCCGACGTACTCCTCGACCAGCCGGTGCTGCACCAGCGGCGTGAGGTAGCCACCCGCACGGATGACGGTCTCCTTCTCGAACACCGCGAAGACGCCGGAAAGAATCAGAACCGAGTCCATCCGGTCGAGCCCGGTGCGGCCGGTGGTGAAGGAGCGCAGGTACTCGACCATCTGGAACCGGGCCCACGGGTGGGTTGGGAGCCCGACGCTCACCACGCGGCCGTTGCGAATGACGCAACCATTGGCGATCGCGACCTGACCTCCGACGGCGACAATGCGGGGATCTTCCTGCACCATGCGCATCAGCTCCTTGAGCGCGCGCTGGTCGAGGATGCTGTCGGCGTCGAGGCTCACGAAGTACGGCGCGGTGGAGGCATTGATGCCGGCATTGAGGGCATCCGCCTTGCCGGCATTCTCCTTGTCCAGCACCACCAGCTGTGACACCCCTTTCGGCAGCGGAATCGTCGCCTGGTACATGGCGCGGACCCGCGAGGTGCCGATGGCGTCCCGGTAGGGCAGGTCGGTGCGTCGCAGCCGGAAGGCCTGCTTGAGCACCTCCAGCGTCTTGTCGCTGGAGCCGTCGTTGACCACCACCACCTCGAACCGGGGGTAGTCGCACTGCACCAGGTTGGTGACGCTGTCGACGATGGTCACTTCCTCGTTGTACGCCGGCACGATCATCGTCAACGGCTTGGTGTAGTCGCTGTCGTCGATGAGGTCGAGGTCCTCGACGAAATGCGCAGCCAC
>JANOFA010000468.1:0-12640 GCA_031413355.1 Gemmatimonadota bacterium
CGGATCGGTGTGTCGAAGCTGACGGTGGTCGTCCGCCGGTCGCGGGTGGCCGCGAGCGTGTCCAGACCGCCACCGGGCAGTGCGACGAGGAGGCCTCCGGTGACGGGAAAGTTGCTTTCGAGGTTGTTGTTCAGCGTCAGCGCCGGCGACCAGGTGACATCGCGCGCGATATCGATTGGCTTGGGGGAAATCGAGAACGACGGGAGCTGCATCGAGACACTCTTGTCCGACAGACTCTGCCGCCGGTTGCCACCCAGAGTGATCGTGCCCCAGTTGTACCGCTTGGAAAAATTGGCCGAACTGGTGATCTGCTGAGTGGACTGCAGCGGATCGATCGCGTTGCGCCGCTGAATGAATCCGCTGCTGGTGTAGTTAACGCTCAGATTGAGTGAGGTGGACAGGTTGAAATTCTGCCGGTGATCCCACCGCACGTTGATCGAGCGCCCGCCTTCACTCTCCACCGTCCGGGAATAGCCGAACGCCCCACTGAGAAAGCGATTGAGCACCCGGTACTGGCCGGCGACCCCGTACTGCAGATACCTGTTGGCATACCAGTCGAGCTTGCCCGTCAGGTCGAAGTATTCGTTGGGCGCCCAGTAGTAGCCGACGTTAGTGACTTGCCGGTTGTATCCCGGATTCTGTCGCACGATATCGTTCAGCCCGAAGCGCGGGATCAGGATCCCGGAGCGCCGACCGGGCCGGGCGTCCTGAAAGATGAACGGCAACCAGAGGATGGGGACGTCCCGGATGTACAGCACCGCGGGCCGGGCGACCATGACGGTCCGGGAGATCCACTTCACTTCGCGGGCGCTGAAGTGGTAGTGCGGTTCGGGCAGGTCGCAGCTGGTGATCTCACCTTCGGACGCATAGAGGCGCGATCCGCTGGAATCCTGGGCCAGATTGCCGCGCAGGAACCAGTCCGTGCTGCCCTGCTTGAAACTGGTCAGTGCGTCCGACACGATGCCGCGCTTGATGCAGGTGTTGTAGCGGATGCCGCCAAACCCCGTCAGGACGGTCTCCTTGTCGTACAGCGCCGGATCTCCATTGGCGCGGATGAGGCAGCTCGACTCCTGATACGCGATGGAGTCCGCCTCCAGCGTCGTCTCGCCCCGCCGGGTGGAGGCCTCCCCCCGGAGCAGAAGCCGGCGCTGCTCGGCAAATACGACGGCGGAATCGGAACGGAATCGGGTACTCTGGTATCCCGGACGCGCCAGAAGTTCCGTCAGGACGGAGTCATCCGGGGCGAAGGGGTGCCGGGGGGCGGTCGGAAGTCCAAGTCGCCGGGCGGTCGCGGTGTCGACCGCCTGCCCGGGTCTGGGCTTGAGCGAGTCGGTCGCGCCGGTGTCGGCTCGGTTGCGGAGCGAATCGGCCGAGGGAGGCGCGGTAATGACCGGCTTCGGCTTGATCGGGAGCTGCTTCTTTCCCGCGATATCCGGCTGTTGCGCCTGGAGCCCGGTACTGCCGAGGGCCAGCGTCACCAGCACCAGTGCCGCCGTCGCCGCGCCGTTGCGAAGCTTGCCCCGGTGGATGATCCAGGAGCCCACGAAGCCAAGTTCGTACAGCAGCAGGATCGGCACCGTCATCAGGAGCATCGACACCACTTCGGTCCCCGGCGACAGGATCGCGCCAGCGACGCAGGACAGCACGACCGCAAACCGGCGGAAGCGCTGCAGCGCCATCGGCGTGACCACGCCCAGCGCTGTCAGCAGCATGATGACCAGGGGGATCTCGAAGGCGAGCCCCATGGCCAGCACGATCTGAAGCATGAAGCTGTAGTACTCCCGAAAGCTGATGAGGATCGCGAGCCCTTCCGTCTGGAAGCTGAACAGGATCGGGAGGCTCTTTGGCAGCAGGACCAGGTAGCCGAAGGCCGCCCCGCCGAGGAACAGGCCCGTCCCGGCGACGAGCGTCGGGATGATGACGCGCCGCTCCCGCGCATAGAGCGCGGGCGCCATGAAGGCCCAGATCTGGAAGATGATGACCGGCGAGGTCAGAACGATGCCGACGACGAGGGCGAGCTTGAACACGATCATGACCGGCTCGGTCGGGCTCGTGACGGTGAGCTTGCCGCCGGTGACCATCAGGTAGGGCGCAATCGGGGCGGCCAGCAGGTCGACCAGCTGAAAGTGCTGGACGACCCAGTAGCCGATGAGGCATCCGAGGACGAGTGCGGTGACAACGCGAACGAGACGGGCGCGGAGCTCCTCGAGGTGCTCGAGGAAGGGCATCTCCCCGCCGGGGCCGGTCATGATACCACCCGGCGCCGGCCTACCGGCCGAGCGTCTTCAGGCGATCGCGGGCGAGGGCCGCTTCGTCGGACCGGCTGTAGTCGCCGACCACCCGCTGGTAGAATCGGCGCGCCCCTTCGAGATCCTTCCGCCGCTCCGCCAGCAGACCCAGCTTGTACAGCGCGCTGGCCGCACGGGGGGACTTGGGAAAGGCCTCGACCACCCTGGCGTAATACACCGCCGCGGAATCGGGCGCCTCGGCCGCGAATGTCTCACCGACGAAATACGTCGCGTCGGACACCCGCGCGTGGGTCGGGTACACCCGGAGCAGCTCGCGGAATCCCATCCGGGCCGTGCCAGGACTCCCGCGGCGGAGCTGTTGCAGCGACGACGCGTAAATCTGTTCCGCGGAGGACGAGCTCCCGACGGGAGCCGGGGGAACGGCAGCGGCGGTGTCCGCCGCGGCCGGAAGCGTACTGAGCTGCTCACTGCGTGCTTCCACTTGAGTCTGCAGCTCGGTCAGACGCTGCTGGCTCTGGCCGGTGAGTGCCTGGACCTGGACCAGCTGCTGCTGGATGCTGACCAGGTCGTTGGCGACATCGCCCCGCATACCCTGCAGTTGGTGTCCGACCAGACCCAGCCCGCGCCCGATCGCGTCCAGCGAATCCATGATGCGCTGCTGGCCCCGGACCACCTGGCCCAACTGGTCGGCCCGGGCGGAATCGCTGCGGCGCTGCTCACCCCGGCTGAGCAGCAACTGCTCCTCCACCCGGCGCAAGTCGCCCTTGGAGGCACAGCCTCCAAGGGCGACCAGGCACAGCCACGCCGCAGGCGACCGGAAACCGCGCATCAGGGGAGGCGCAAGTTCGAGCCACCCGCCGTCACCTCGAACTCGGCGCGACGGTTCTGGAACCAGCTGTCCTCGTCGTGCCCCATCGCGACCGGCCGTTCCTCACCGTACGATGCGACGTCGAGCCGGGAAGCGGCGATCCCCTTGTTCCCCAGATAGGTCTTCACCGAGGCGGCGCGCCGGTTGCCGAGCGCGAGGTTGTATTCGTCCGCGCCACGCTCATCGGCGTGTCCGCTGACCACGAGCCGGAGCCCGGAGTTGGCGGCCAGGAGGGCGGCCTTGCGGTCCAGCACCGCACGATCCTCGTTCCGGATATCGGACTGGTCCAGGTCGAAATGCACTACCGCCGCTACTTCGGCCAGCACGGCCGCGGTGGTGCGTGCCGCGGCGGCCGCAGCCGCAGCGCCATCGTCAGCGGCGGGTGCGGTCGGGGCGGGCGCGGTGGGCCGGGGCGCCGGCGTTGGCGCGGGCGCCGTCGGGGCGGGCGCGGTGGGCGCGGGCGCCGGCTGCTCCGGGGCCTGCTTGCTGCCGCAGGCAGTACCGAGACCGGCGGTGAGGACGAGCAGGAACCAGCGGGATTGAGAACGCATCGGACCTCCGAGAAACGTCAGTTGGTACCAGAAGCGAGGCCCGCCATTCGGCGGGACCACGCGGGGAGTCGAACCTGGCCGACAAAGGTGAGCTGCCGGATCCGACCGGTGAGCACATCGATGACCCAGAGCTGCTTGCGGCCGCTCCGATCCGAGACGAACGCGATGTGCCGTCCATCCGGAGCCCAGGTCGGGTCTTCGTTCCGCCCGGCGGAACTGAGCTGCCGGATGCGCCGGGTGGCGACATCGAGCACGAAAATCTGCGGCACCCGGTTCACATCCCGGTGGAACACCACCCCGGCACCGTCGGGTGACCACTCCGGCGCGCTGGAGTTGCCGGTGGCGCCATAGTCGAACGCGGCCAGTAACTCCTGGTCGGTGCCATCCGCTGCCATCACGTAGATCTGCGGCTGGCCGGCCCGAGACGACACGAACGTCACCCGCCGACCATCGGGCGAGTACGTAGGCGAAAGATTATCGGAGTATCTCCCCACGGTCAACCGCTGCACGCAGCAGTTCTGGGCGATATCCGCCGAGTAGATGTCGGTGCCGTCTTCGCTGGAACGTGCGAAGGCGAGGGTCCGCCCGTCGGGCGAAAAGGCCGGGGTGATATTCAGGGCGCTGGTGGTCCCCGAAACCGTGGTGCGCTGACCCGACCCGAGGACCTGCACCACGATACTGCCAACCCCCGCCCCGAACCGGGTATAGGCGATCCGTCCACCGTCCGGGCTCCAGGCGGGTGACAGGATATCCTCACCGGGGGCCGAAAGCTGGGTCATACCAGCGCCGTCGCTGTCGACCCGATAGAGTTTCCGGTCCACGAGGAAGAGTAGTTGAGATGCCGCCGCACCGGGCGTCCCGGTGATCCAGCGCACCACCTCGTCGGCGGCCCGATGCACCGCCATGCGAAAGCCGACGTCGAACGCCGCAGGCAGCGCGAAGCGCTGATCCTTTCGCATCGCTCCGGCGGTGATATCGTGGAGCCGCACCGCGGTGCCTGCCCCATCCGGCGCCAGTTCGACCGCATACTCGGCCCCGAGCGTCCGGAACAGACTGTAGTTGACCGTCCAGCCGCCGGTGTTCGCCGCCGCGGCAGTGCTGTCCTGCGGACCGAGGGCAATCACATCGAACCGGTCGCTGTACTCGAGATCGCGGGTGAGGATCGCGCGCACCGAATCAAGCCCCCGGCCTGGCAGGACCACCACGGTGGGACGCACCCCGGGACGATAGTCGATGCCGACCCGCACACCGTCGAGCGGGCGCAGCGAATCCTGGGCTGCGACCGAAGCCGACGAAACGGCGAGAAGCATGAACACCGGTATGATGCAACGGAGCGACGAAAGACTCATTGGGTGCGTGGCGTGAAGTAGAAGGAAACCGGCAGGACATCGGCCTCCCAGCCGTCTGGCAGCGCTCCAAAGGCGCTGGACGTCCCGGCGGCCTCGATGGCGCCCTGCGCGGAAAGGTCAAACGAAAAATTGCCCGACGGGCGGACCAGCCGGATCTTGTGGACGCTGCCGTCGCGCTGAATCAGGAAGCTCACCTCGGCCCGCAGCGCGGCGTTGCCACCGGGCCGTTCCCAGCGGCGGTAGACCTCCTGCACGATGTGCCGCAGATATTCCGGGTAGGGGAACGCCAGGCCAGGCAGACTGACCGAGACCGCATCCGTGCCGGTGCTGGGCGCCTCGCCAGGCAGCGGCGTGGTGCGCGGACTCGAGCGCGGGATCGGCTCGGTCTTGGCCGGTGGTTTCGACGTGGCGGCCGCTGGCTTGGGTGTCGGGGCAGTCGGCTTGGGCGCGGGCTTGTTTGGAGCCGGCTCCTCGGCCGGCGGACGGGGCGCCGCCTCGGGCGCAGGCTTCACAGCAGGCACCGGAGCGGGCGCCGCGACCAGTTCCACGGCGTAGACCTGCGGCCCGATTTCCACGGGCCGCACGGCCGCCCACAGCAGCAAGACCGCTGCGGCATGCACCACCAGCGTTCCAGTGAGTCCCGCTGCGATCGACGTTGTCTCACGCCGCTGGGCTGCGCGCGAGGTCACGGCCGGTCCTCATCCTCCGCCACGAGACCCACATCGCTGACTCCGGACGTCCGGATCACCGCCAGGACCCGCACCACCTCACCGTAGGGCACCCGCTTGTCCGCCCGGAGGTACACCCCGGATGGCTTGCGTCGCTTGACCAGGGCCCCGAATGTCGCGCGGAATTCGGCCTCCGCCACGCGGGTCTCGTCGATGAAGATCCGCCCCTCCGCATCGACACTGACCACCACGCCATCCTTGGCGGTGATGGGACGCGCTTCCGCTTTGGGCAGTTGCACATCGACGCCACCCTGCATGATCGGCGCGACCATCATGAAGATGATGAGCAGCACGAAGGCGATGTCAACGAGCGACGTGACGTTGATATCCGCGTTGAGCGGCAACTCACCGTGGCCCCGCAGGCCGCCGCCGCCGCCAAGTCGGCCGAGCATGCTAGATCAGCCCCTCACGCGCCATGCTGCCGATCAGCTCGTTGGCAAAACCCTCGAGCTCGCCGGCGAAGAGTCCGAGGCGATTGACGAAGACGTTGTAGGCGATCACCGCGGGAATAGCGGTAGCGAGGCCCGCGACCGTCGTGATCAGCGCCTCGGCCACGCCCGGAGCGACCGCGCTGATGTTGCCCGATCCCCCGGCCGCGATCCCGAGGAACGCATCCATGACGCCGAGCACGGTGCCGAGCAGCCCGAGCAGGGGGCCCACCGAGCCGATCGTGGCGAGCCAGGAGACGAAGCCGGCCATGAGGTCCCGCTCGGCGGCGACCTCCTTCCCCAGCACCATCTTGAAGGCCTCGAGCTGGGTGATGGACAGCGAGCCGGTCTGACCATCCGGCCGGGCCACTTGTGGCTTGAGCTGGTTCACGAAGTTGAGCCCCTCGCGAAACAGCCGGACGTACGGCGAGGGGGGCAGCTTCATGACGGCGTGATACGCATCATTCAGCCGCGTCGTCCGTTCGAGCTCACCGAAAAAGCGGTTGGCCTGGCGGCGCACCCGGTGGAACTGCCACCACTTGAGGCCGATAATGAACCAGGAGATCACCGAAAACGCGATGGTGATCGCAAGGACCACCTTGGTCTCGGCGCTGGAGTAGACAACCAGGCCCCAGGATGTGGTGGGAGTTGCGGCGCTGGCCTGCAGCATCAGGAGCATATCGGTGTGCGGAAGTCAGAGGGTGACGGGGCCCGCCCCGGGGCGGACCGAGTCATGCCGGTCGAAGGGTTCGGGACCGCTCCGTGGAACCTCACGGAGGGAAGGCACCGATCGGGGCGGACCCACGTCCGCGAGTGCCGGCTCCACGAAGGAGCCGGCTCCCGGGACGGGGGTGAATCACGAGGGGAGCTTGGCGACCTGGCGTGCCACGGTACCGGCGGGGACGTCTGGCTGGGTGACGCGGACCACCCGTGCGGTGCTGGTGCGCTCGCTGACGTGGACCACCTGCACGGTCGCCATCGGTTCGTCGATGAGCGTTGCCGCCTCGGGCCGGCTCCTCGGCCGCTGGCGCAGTTCGAAGATGTCGCCCAACGCCACCCCATCGGTACGCCCACGGTTGAGGAAGATCACGTCCTGCGGACCGGTGAGGGGCTGCTGGTCGCGCTGGGCGACCACCTGGCCCGTCACACCATCGGAGATCGGCACCGCCCGCACATTGCCTGGATCGACGAACCGCTCAGCCGGCAGTACCTGCTGCCCGCTCCGAATCGGCCCGTAAATGGACAAGACCTCCGTGAGCACTTCGGCGCGGCTGTTGTCGACCACGCGCAAGAGCCCTGTGGGGATGTAGACGCGGCCGTAGCCGTCGATCGCGCGGTCCCGCCGGACGGTGAGCAGCGTGTCACCGACCTGATACTGCGCCCCGGCGGGCGGGATCACCGCGACCTGGGTATGCGGCATCGCGGGCGTCGAGGGGGAGACGGCGTCAATCTGAAGCGGTGTCGTGCGACCGAGCACCTGACCCAGCGGGAGCACCTCGCCCTCGGACAGGAAGCCGGAGCTGAAGAACTCGCTGCGACGGATCGGCCGGTAGGCTTGTTCGAGCGCAGTCTCGAGCGATGGCCCGGTGCTGGCGAAGCGCTTGCTTCGGCCGACCAGCGGGGTGAGGTCCACGTCGTCGCGTGAGGTTTCCGGTTCATCGGTCGCGACGATGTCGCCGATCTGCGGGTCGGCGAGATCGGCCGCGGCGGGTTGATCGTCGAGTGCAGCTGCATCGGCCATGGCCGGCTCCGCGGGCGGACCGTTGTCCGCCTCGACCGGCGGGGGCGTGTCGGCACCGGGAACCGCCGAGATGTCCACGCCAGCGGCGAGGAGCAGCACCTCTCCGGGATAAATCCAGTGGGGATCTTCCACGACGTTGGTGTTCAGCCGGTAGATCTCGGGCCACAGAAACGGATCGCCGAGATACTGACGGGAAAGATCCCACAGCGTGTCGCCGGGCCGAACCGTATGCGACTCGGGTCGGGCGGTCTGGGCCTGCAAGCCGATGGGAAGGAGAATCGCGGCCAGAAGGACGGCCAGGCGGTTCCGGGCGGATCGGTTCATTGCGGTACCCTCGTCTGGGAGCATGAGTTAAATCAATATATGACAGTGTTCTCCAGCGCGCCACTCAGAGAGTACATGAGACTTGGCTTGCTAAGTACAAGCCCCGGATTGTCTTGAGGCAGGTGATCACGGTCACACCCACTGATCCACCCCCGGGACCAAGCCGGCCTAAAGCCCGCCGGGGTCCAGACTGAATCGGATCGACTGCCGTACCCAGGCGGAGGTGGGTACGCCCTGCGCTCGGGCAGCGCGAAACCGGCTCTGCTGGAGCGCCGTGCGTGCTGGCTCCACGAATGCCTGATGGTCGGTACTCACAATGCGCAGCGTCGACTCCAGGTACCTGCCATTGCTGTCCACCACAAACTCGAGGACCACCCGTCCGGTCACGCCGGTGGCGAGCAGGATCGCAGGATAGACCGGCGGGACCGCCACGAGCAACTCTGGCGGCATGTCCGCACCGGCCAGGACCCGCTGCCCCCCAATGTGCCCGCCGCCGTCGCGATCGATCAATGCCCTCAGCTCCAGACGCGATGTCGGTGGTCCGCCGGTGTTCATCGCGTCAAGTACAATCGGGGTGGTGCTGAGTCCTGTCGTGGCCGTCCACTCTGGCACCACCGGAGCAACCGGGAGACCAGCTCCGTACTCCCCCTCCGATGCGCCAATGGCCCGCCGGGACGCGGCAAGGGGGATATAGATGATTGGCCGGGTTCGGGGAACGACAGGGGGGAGCGGCGGCGGCGCGGCCCGGGTGAGGGCGATGGCACCAATCAGCGCGCTGGCGTGCAGGGTGAATGCCATCGCGGCGTGCGGCGTCGGAGCGGCACGGCGGCGACCGGATTCCAGCAAGGTCTCGAACATCGGGATCTCCCAGAGAGGGTGACCTCACGATGGCGATACCAGATGACTCGGGGCGGTGGATCGGGTGACAGTTCGGTGACGGCGGGGTGAGCGATCGCCGCCGGCCCACTGGGGAGCCGGCGACGACGTGGCGTCACTCAGAACGGCAGATCGTCGTCCTCAGCGTCGAGCGCTTCGGGGAAGTCATCGAAGGACTCTTTCCCGTCCTTGCCAACTTTCTTCGCGGGCGCGGCACCGGCTGCAGCCTTGGCGGGCGCGTACCCTGCCCCTTCGCCGCCGCCCTGTCCCTTGCCGCCGAGCAGCAGAATTTCGGTGGCAACGATCTCGGTGGTGTAGCGGGTCTGCCCGTCCTTGTCCTGCCACGAGCGGTAGTCGATGCGACCCTCGACGTAGATCTTGTCGCCCTTCTTGCAATACTTCTCGACGATGTCGGCCAGACCGGTCCCGCCCTTGTTATTCCAGGCGACGATCCGATGCCACTCCGTCTTCTCCTGCTTGTCACCAGCCGGCCCGGTCCACTGCCGGCCAGTGGCCACGCTGAAGTTGGCGACGCGACCACCATTGGCGATGCTCTTCACTTCGGGATCCTGGCCCAGATTGCCGATCAGGATCACCTTATTGAGGCTGCGACTCATGAAACCCTCCACGACAGGTAGCGGAAAGACACGAACAACAGTGGACACCGGACGCCAGCATAGCGCGAAGGCGCGCCGGCGGATTAACCCAAAGTTACCGCGGCAGGGGCGGAATGCTGCGAAGTGGAGAGATCGAGGCGGAGGACGATGGCATCCTCCACGGGCTGGCGATAGTAAGCTCTCCGCCGCCCCAGCTCAAGGAACCCCCGGCGCAGGTACATCGCCCGGGCCGCCGCGTTGGTTTCCCGGACCTCGAGAAAGACCTCCCGCGCCCCGCGCCTGACCAGCAGTTCGAGCGCCGCCTCCAGCAGCCGGCTGCCGACCCCGAGCCTGCGGGATTCCGGAGCGACCGCAAGATTGAGAATCTCTCCCTCCCCCGCGATGGCCCGGCCGACGAGATAGCCGGTGATGCTGCGCTCCTGCTCCGCCACCAGTCCGAATCCAAACGGTCCCGCGAGCAGCTCCCCGAACCCCAGCGCGCTCCATGGATCGGTGAAACAGCGGCGCTCCAGTGGCACCAGCCGTTCGGCGTCAGCCAGGCCGGCGGGCCGGATGTTCAAGGGCTCGTCCATGGGTCAGCTCCCATTGCACCTGTGCCTCCGCCGGGCGGCCGTAGACCGGCTCCCAGCTGGCGGGATCGGCCACGGCGCACGCCCCACCAGCCACGCCGATCAGCGCCAGCAGCGCACTGGCCCGCGGCCAGGACACCGCGCCGCCGAGTTGCGCGGCCGCCGGTCCGACGATCTGGACCGGGGACGGCACCCGCTCCATGACCATCGCGACCGGCACGACGGTCGGCCGCAGTATGGTCTCAATGACCCCGGGCCGGAAGCGGTAGGCCGCCGCATACAGATCCCCGCGCAACGCATCGCTGACCGCGAGGATGGTCCCCTCCTCGTCCTCCCCTGCCTGGCGGGCGACGGCGAGGAGCGAAGCCGCGCTCCACAGCCGTACCGGGCGACCCCGCACCAGCGCCTTGGCGACCGCGGCTCCCACCCGGAGGCCCGTGAAGCTGCCCGGCCCATCGGCGAGGATGACCCCATCGACGGCGGCGAGCGTCGTGCCGGCGGAGGCCAGCACCGCCTGGATCGTCGGCAGCAGCGCCACGGCGTGCCGGCGCGCGCCCACGATCTGCTCCTCGGCGGCGCACCAGCCCGGCCCGCCCACTGCCACCGAGGCCTGGTCCGTCACGGTATCCAGCGCGAGCCACATCAGGCGATCTCCTCGAGCCCGCGCCTGGAGCCATCCGGCAGATGGTGAAGGCGAAAGCGCCGGGTCGGCCTTGGCAGCCATGCACCGGCCCGCTCCGGCCATTCCACCAGCAGCACATCACCCTCCGCGAGCAGTCCCTCCCAGTCGAGGTCGGCGGCTTCCTCCGCCTGACGCAACCGGTAGCAGTCGAGGTGAAAGACCGGGCCCCGGCGACCGTCGTAGCGATGCACCAGCCCGTACGTCGGACTGGTCGCCTGCTCCATGACCCCGAGGCCGCGCACCACCGCCTGCGCAAAGGTCGTCTTGCCAGCGCCGAGTTCGCCCTCGAGCGCGATCACCGACCCACGAGGCAACGCCCGGCCGAGCGACTCGCCCACCTCCCGCAGTTCGGCCTCATCCAGCCGCCGCATCAGGCGCGCTTGCGGAAACGCCCGCGCCGGCCGGCCGCCGGGCGACTGTGACCGGCCTCTTCCCGCGCGACATCCGGCGCATCGAGCGCCCGAAGCTCGTTGACCTGATCGCGCAGCATGGCGGCAATTTCGAACTCCAGATTTGCCGCGGCTTCCTTCATCTGGCGTTCGAGCGCGGCGATGGTCTGGGCCCGCTTGGCCGGATCGCGGAAGTCGAGCTCGACCAGGCGCTCCTGCTTCTTGTCCGCCTACTCGGTGCGGGCATCGGCGACGCGGGTGGTGAGCCGCACCTCCTCCAGCGACTTGATGATCGAGCGCGGGGTGATGCCATGCGCCGTGTTCCACGCCAGCTGGATGTCGCGCCGCCGGTCCATCTCCTTGAGCGCGCGCTCCATGCTGCCGGTCTGACGATCGGCGTAGAGAATCGCCTTGCCGTTCACATGCCGCGCGGCCCGGCCCACCGTCTGGATCAGCGAGCGATCCGACCGCAGGAACCCTTCGTGGTCGGCATCCAGAATGGCCACCAGCGAAACCTCCGGCAGGTCGAGTCCCTCCCGCAGCAGGTTGATGCCGACCAGCACATCGAACTCGCCCAGTCTGAGCCCGCGGAGAATCTCCATCCGCTCGATCGTATCGATGTCCGAGTGGAGGTAGCGGACCCGCACGCCGGTCTGCTGCAGATAGTCGGTCAGGTCCTCCGCCATCCGCTTGGTGAGCGTCGTGACCAGCACCCGCTCGTGCTTCACCGCCCGCTCACGGATTTCGCCGAGGAGATCGTCCACCTGGCCCTTCACCGGCCGGATCTGCACCTCCGGGTCGACCAGACCGGTGGGGCGGATGATCTGTTCGACGACCCGGCCGGCCGACAGCCCCAGCTCATATTCCCCTGGCGTGGCGGAGACCGCGAGCATCTGCGGAGCAAGGCTCACGAATTCGTCGAAGTGGAGCGGCCGGTTGTCGAGCGCCGAAGGGAGGCGGAAGCCGTACTCGACGAGCGTCGTCTTGCGGGCGCGGTCGCCGTTGAACATCCCGCCGATCTGCGGCAGCGTCACATGCGACTCATCCGCGACCACGAGAAAGTCGGGCGGGAAATAGTCCAGCAGGCAGGCAGGCCGCTCACCGGGCTGACGGCCGCTCAGCGGCCGACTGTAGTTCTCGATCCCGGCACAGGTCCCCACCTCCAGCATCATCTCGATATCGTAGGTGGTCCGGGACTCGAGCCGCTGTGCCTCCAGCAGCTTCCCCGCCCCCCGCAACTCAGTCAGACGCTCGGCCAGCTCGGCGCGG
>JANOFA010000469.1:0-1720 GCA_031413355.1 Gemmatimonadota bacterium
ACCCCGACCGACAGCGGCCTCTTCTTCACCAACTGGAAATCACGCCAGGCCATCAGCACCGACGACCCGAGCTGGCTGCTCGACTGGTATGTCAATTTCGTCGCGCTCAAGGGCATCGCGTTCCATCAGTATGACCTCCCCGGCCGGCCGGTGAGTCATGGTTGCGTCCGACTGCTCGAAGTGGATGCGCGCTGGATCTATCGGTGGTCCGACGAGTGGGTCCCGGGGCGCGGGTCGGAGGTGAAGCGCTACGGCACACCGGTGCTCGTGATGGGCGACTATGCCTACGATACCCCGGCGCCATGGCTCGATCTGCCCATTGATCCGCGGGCGGACCACCTGGAGATGGCCGAGGTGGACAGCGCCCTGGCGCCTCACATCGCGGTCGTCCTGGCCCGCGCGACCGGACCCGCTCCCGGAACGCCGCTGGCGTTGCGGTAAACCCGCCGCCCGCGCGACCGGTCTTGCCCGAGGGCGGCATCAGCCGTATCTCCCGCCATGACCTCATGGCTGCCGCTCCTGGCTCTGGCGCTCCTGCCCCAGCAGCCGGGCCCGGCCCCGGAACCACCGGAGTCGATCCTTGTCATCGCCAGAGCGGCCCACCCCAGCGACACGGAGGGACGGGTCATGGCGAGGTGGGAAGCCAGGATCCGCCGCAATCCCGATGATCGCCCCGCCCGGTTCGGCCTGGCAACACTGGCACATCTCCGCTACGACCTGGTCGCCGCCACGGAGGCCTACGAGGCGCTGATCGCGCCGGTTCATCCCCCCGATACCTACACCGCCATCGCGTACGTCCACCTGGGATTGATGACCCTGGGCCGGGAGTCCTTCGACTCGACCCGCAGAGTCCTGCTCCGCGGCGAGGCGGTCGCCCGAGCCCTGTCCGACTCACTGGGAATGGTCGAGGCGCTCGCGTACCTCGGGTTTCTCGCTTCGCGCACCGAGAGCACCGCGAGTGCGCTCGCCTACTATGATCGCGCGGTCGCGGTGATCCCTCGGGGATTCGAGCGTTTGCATGCGCTGGTCGCCTGCATGCGCGCGCCTAGTCTCTCCTTCGGTGGCGTTGGTGACCCGGCCAGCGAAGCCGCGCGTGGGCTGGCGCACGCGCGCGCTTCCAGAGATGTCCGGACCATCGGGTTCTGCCACCAGTCCAGCCTGAGCGTTGCCATCAACGCCACCGGCGATCAGGCCGCCATCCGCGCCCATGGCGATAGCGCCGAGGCCGCCCAGCGCGCCATGCGGGATAACGCCGGACTCGCGAGCACGCTCTTCGTCCGTGGATATGCCGCGTTTGCCCACTCGGACTATGCGACTGCCAGAACCGCGCTCGGTGATGCGATCATCGAAGCGGAGCGAGGCAAGTCCCGCTTTGCGGAAGGGTGGAGCCGGCGATTCCTGGGCGAAGTGTACTGGCTGGCCAATGACGCGGCCAGCGCGGACGACCAATTCCGCCTCGCCACCGACCAGCTGACGCGGCTCGGCGACCGATTCGGCCTGTTCGGCATGCTGCGCATTCGGGCGGCCATCGCCCTCGAGCTGGGTCGAGTGGATGAGGCAGACTCTCTCTATGGCGCCGCGCTCCAGGGTTCGGAGGCCGCGGGGCTCGCGGAGGGCATCTACGGTGCGCGACTGGGCCTCGCGGAAGTGCGGGCTGCCCGGGGCGACTATTCCGGCGCGCGCGAGGAATTCGATGCGCTCGACGACTACGGCCGAGGAC
>JANOFA010000470.1:0-1688 GCA_031413355.1 Gemmatimonadota bacterium
CATTATCACTCGCAATCCCCTGAGGCCTATTTCCTTCATACACCTGGGTTAAAAGTTGTGGTCCCCTCCAACCCCTACGACGCCAAGGGCCTCTTATTGGCCTGCATCCGGCAAGATGACCCGGTCTTATTCTTAGAGCCCAAGCGAGTATATCGTGGCCCCAGCGCAACAACCAACTGGGAGAAGCATCCGATGGGTGATGTTCCAGCAGGTGACTATGAAGTGCCGCTGGGCAAAGCGCGGGTCTCGCGCCCAGAAGGTCGGGGCGCCCACCGGTTCACCGGTCTCCGGATTGAGCCGGGCCAGGAACCACGAGACCCCGGAGCGGTAGAGCACCTCCGTCGCCGAGAGCCACAGCGGCTCGACTCCCTGGGACGCAAGCTGCCAGCGGCGCCCGACCACCGGAAAGCCGGTGACGATGATTCGCGGTCCCTCGACCGTCTGGTACGCGATGAGCTTGCCGTTGGGCGAGACCGCGGGAAACCGCACATCGGTGAGCAGCGTGTCGAACTTGGGGCGGGAGACGCCGGGATCGAATCGCATGGCCGCGGATCCCGCCCAGTCCATGGCCACTGCCACGTGGTGGTCGTGAAAATCAAGCGGATCGGGATTGTTCGGGTCGTAGGCAAAGCTCGCCACAGTGTCTGGCCGAGCCCCCGAACTCGGCGCTCCGCGGAGAATGGTCCAGCGGGCGGAGTCCGTCAGCGAGACCAGCAGCTGCTCCCCGTCGGGGCTCCAGAGCGGATGCCGGACGATTTCCCCCTTGAGCCAGGTGAAGTGCTGTCCATCCCGCAGATCGTAGATCCGGAGTTCGTTGCCGTCGGCGGCCTGCACCGCCGCCGCCAGCCAACGCCGGTCCCGGCTCAGATCGTAGCGCTGGAAGTTCGCCGTCTCCACCGGCAGCGGCTGCGGCGTTCCACCAGATCGGAGGGCCACCATTTTGCCGATGGACGCATCCACCCCCGGGGCGTAGAGCAGCGTGCCGTTGGCTGCAAGATCGAACTGGGCCTCGCCGACGGCTTCCCGCCGAACGCCGGCGAGCATTGTCACCGACCGGTATGCCATGTGGGTCGCGGGATCGTAGCGAGCGGCAAGCAGGCTGCCGTCCGCCGAGACATACAGGAGGTAGCGCCGGTCCACCACTCGAAAGGCCGAGCCCGCAAGCAGGCCCCCTGGCGATCCGTCGGACTGGGCGGAGCGCAGGGTCCAGCGTTCCCCGGATTCCGGGTCGAACAGCAGCGCGGTCCCATTGTACGAGCAGAGCATCTGCTGCAATTCCGCCACCCACTGCCCGAGAGCGCAGCGCGCGATGGTCTGGGTCCGCGCGCTTCCCCCTTCCCGATCCAGCCGCTTGACGCGCCAGCCGTCGAGGTCGACCGCAAAGATTTCGGTGTTCGAGATCCACTGGAGCGACATCGCGTTCTGGCCCTGCAGCAGCGGGCGGACCTCCCCTCCGGCGACCGGGACCACCATGACCCGGTCCCCGGCAAGAAAAACGACGCGGGCGCCATCGGGGGAGATACGCGGTGCGGTCGCCCCAAGCGTCCCTGCGATCGGGTGTGCGGTGGCATCCCGGAGACTGCGATACCAGAGGAGGGTGGAATCTCCCTGCCTGGCCGCGTACACCGCGAAGTCGCCCGCTGGCGAGAGCGACAGGTTGCGGACCGGCACCCCATAGGAAATGGTCG
>JANOFA010000471.1:0-1113 GCA_031413355.1 Gemmatimonadota bacterium
TCGACGTTACTGTATCCGATGTTGTCGGAGCAGGGATTCTCATCCGCCGACGTTGCCCGAACCCGAGGTTTGGCATGGCTGCATGTTGCACTCAGTGGCCACCCAGAATCCGATCGAAAACGAGGGCACCTACCCGCTGCCGGAAGCCCAGCTCGACCGGTTCATGCTGAAGGTGCGGGTCGGCTATCCCACCCGGGACCAGGAAAAGGAAGTCCTGCTCCGGCGCACCGGCATGATCGACGCGCCGGTGCGGCAGCTGCTCGATCCCGTCACGATCCTCGCCCTGCGCGAGACGATCGCCGCGACCTACCTCGACCAGAAGATCGTCGACTACATCGTGGACCTGGTCCGGGCCACCCGTGACCCCTCCGTCGTTGGCCTGCCGAATCTCAAGGCGCTGGTGGCGTTCGGTGCCTCGCCCCGGGCGTCCATTGCCCTGGCCCAGGCGGCCAAGGCGCACGCCTACCTGCGCGGCCGTGGCTTCGTGATCCCGGAAGACGTCCGCGCCCTGGCGCTCGACGTCATGCGCCATCGCGTCCTGCTCACCTTCGAGGCCGAGGCCGAAGAGGTCGACAGCGATCAGGTCGTGTCGCGGATCCTGGATGCGGTGCCGGTGCCATGACGAGCCGTCGGCCATCAGCCGTCAGCCATCAAGTGACGGCCGTTGGCTGAAGGCTGATGGCTGAAGGCTGACCGCCCCCTATGCCCCCCATCTCCCCTGACATCCTGAAGCAGGTCCGCGCCATCGAGCTCCGTTCGCGCGGGCTGGTGAGCGCGCTCTTTGCCGGCGAGTACCGCTCCGTGTTCCGCGGGCAGGGCCTCGAGTTCGCCGAGGTGCGACAGTATGAGCACGGCGACGACTTCCGCTCCATCGACTGGAACGTCTCCGCCCGTCTCGGACACCCCTACATCAAGACCTACATGGAGGAGCGGGAACTCACCCTGCTCCTGATCGTGGACCTGTCAGGCTCGACCTGGTTCGGGACGCCACGCACCAAGTCGGCGCTCGCCACCACGCTGGCGATGAACTGCACGCGGTGCGGCTCACCTTCGTACTCGCGCAGGCCGTGCAGCAGCGGCGCCAGCGTGCAGCCGACGGCCGTGGCCAGCGCC
>JANOFA010000472.1:0-4119 GCA_031413355.1 Gemmatimonadota bacterium
CCCGGGTGCTGCCGATCGCCTTTCCCGTGATCGCGTTTCCGGTCGCGGTGACGATTGCCGTGTCCTCGACGGTCCAGGTGGGCGACCCGAGCCCGCTGATCGCGGTCCCGTTCTGATCCCGGGGTGTCGCCGTGAGCAGAACGACTCCGCCGACCGAGACCGACACACTGTCCGGCGTGATGGCGATCGACGTGAACTCCGGCGGCGGCGGCTCGACGAGGGCGGCACCACCGCCGCCGCAGCTGAGGAGCCAGAAGCATCCGGCGATGACGACGACAGCGTTCAGGCGTACGAGACGCATCGATCCTCCACAGGCGGTGGCCAACTGATGGGGCAACTTCATGAATCGCGACACAGATCTCGGTGAGTTCCGACTGAAGGCTGCTTCAGAAATACATCGCCAATGCAACCGGCGTTCCCCGATGCCGACCTTTCAGACCTGCCTCCATCTGGGCGATGCCCCGCCCTCCAAGCTTCACTTCCGTAGTGACTTGCCTCATGAAACCGAATTGCCCGGGGATCGCGCATGCGATCCCCGGGCAAAGGCTGAGCTGCAACAATTCAGTCCATCCATAGCGATTCGGTACAGAGGCAGGACTCAGGCGGGCCACCGCTGCACGCTCACTCCCGTCCGGCGACACTCCGGAGCACGGCAGCTTCGACGGTGTGCCCGCCGGCGAACCGCACCACCGACGCCGGTGTTCCCGCCCGGACCAGGACCGCGGCCTGCTCCTCCAGCGCGCCGGCGGGGGCGTGCCGGTCGGTGTCTCCCGCCACGAAGGTGACTGGCCGACCGGCGCGGCGAGCTGCCAGCGCATCGAGAGCGACATCGGTGGCGACGGGCGAACCCCAGAGGACGAGCTGATCCGCTGGCACCGGAGTGGTGAGCGCCCAGCGGGCGGCGACGGTACTTCCCTGGGAGAATCCAAGGACGACCAGCCGTTCAGGGTGATGCGCTTCGTGCAGCATCCCGACCAGCTGATCGAGATAGCTTCGCGCGTCGGCGATCTCCCCCGCACGATCCTCGCGGGTGAGCCAGGTGGCACCGATCGCCGGCCCATGGCCGCCATCGAGTCGGGTTTCCAGGTAGAAGCGCGAGAGGGCCTCGGGGGCGACGATCACGGTAGCGCCATCGTCCAGCGGCGCGAACCAGCGCAGAAAGCGGGCGGCGAGCTGGGCATGGCCGTGCAGGACGACCCAGAGTTCGCGGACCGGCGCGCCGTCGGGGCCGAGGGTGAAGTAGCGCGCCGTTCGGGTGACGGTGAGGTGGTGGGGCCGCATCAGGTCGCCACGGCACGGTCAGGGATGCGCAGGCGCACCCAGCGGACGGTCGATCGAATCATCATGCGAAGCCTGGGAGGAAGTCGAGACGCAGCGGGAGAATTCTATCGCATTGGGGCGCTGCCTCAATGGTGCCGGTGGTCCCTCGGCCCGAACGACCCTACCTTAGACCATGGCCTGGCTCAACTACCACCATCTCTACTACTTCTGGACCGTGGCCCGGGAAGGCAGCATCGCCCGGGCGACACAGAAGCTGCACCTGACCCAGCCGACGATCAGCGCCCAGCTTCGCGCGCTCGAGGACAACCTCGGGGAAAAGCTGTTCCATAGGACCGGCCGTCGCCTGGTCCTGACCGAGATGGGCCAGGTGGTCTATCGCTACGCCGAGGAGATCTTCACCCTCGGCCGCGAGCTGCAGGATGTCGTGGCAGGCCGGCCGAGCGGGCGGCCCATCCGGTTTTCCGTCGGCATCGCCGATCAGGTCCCCAAGCTGCTGAGTCACCGGCTGCTGGCGCCAGCCCTCCGGCTGTCCGAGTCGGTGCACCTGATCTGCCGGGAGGGCCGACCGGACCGGCTGTTCGCCGACCTGACGACCCACGCCCTGGATCTGGTGGTGAGCGATGCGCCGCTGACTGCCGACGCCAAGGTGCGGGCCTTCAATCATCTGCTGGGCGAGACGGATGTGGCGGTCTTCGGCGTGGCGCCGCTGGCCGAAAAATACCGCCGCGGCTTTCCCAAGTCGCTCGACGGCGCGCCGTTCCTGCTGCCGACCGAGGGGACCGCCCTGCGGCGGTCGCTGGAAGAATTCTTCGAGCGCGGAGGAATCCACCCCCTGATCGTCGGGGAATTCAGCGACAGCGCGCTGCTCAAGGTGTTCGGGATGGGCGGGCTTGGGCTCTTCGCGGCCCCGACGGCGATCGCCACGGACATCCGGCGGCAATTCGAGGTGAAGACGCTCGGCACGCTCGAGGGGGTGCGCGAGTCCTTCTATGCCATCACGATCGAGCGCCGCCTCCGACATCCGGCCGCGGTGGCCATCTCGGAGGCGGCGCGAAACCGGCTGTTCGCCTGAAACAGGCTTAGTGGTTGAGCAGCCGATGTTTGAAGGAAGTGAACTCCTCCTCGGTCAGCAGCCCTCGCTCCCGCAGCCGCGCCAGATCGCCAAGACTCCCCTCCACTGCGGAATCCCTTGGCCGGGGCACCAGTGATTCGACCGGCGGTGATGCTCGCGCAACGCGGGACGGGAGGCGATCCTGCACCCATTGCACGAACCCTTCGGCCTGATCCACATCCGCCCCCTCCAGGGCGTACTTCTGTCCAGCGGCGTAGAGTCGCACCTTCGCCCCGGAAGACTCTCGGGTGCAGTACACTTCGTGCAGGTTGGCATACCGGAGCTGGGACACAGTGCGCCGGCGGAAATCCTGCTCCAGCAACAGCACCAGCCCTTCCGTCGCCACCCATAGCAGATATTCGTCATCGTCGCGGCCACTGACCCAGCGGGCGGGTGCTTCGCCTGGCGCGCGCTCGGCGACCAGTATCTCCGCTTCCGCCTCCTCATCTGGGCGGCCCACCCCAAAGGGGCGGGCCTTCACGTCGTCCAGCATTTCATTCAGCACAGTGCCTCCTCAAGGTCCGGACGGGCATCCCATTTCGTGCGCCGCCCGGACTGGTAAGGGTCAGGAACTCAGCGGGCGCGGTCGTTGGTCGCCTGCCCGGAGCTCAGGCCGAGTTTCTTCCCGATGGCGATCTGGTTCTCGTGGGCCAGTGCCAGGGCCCCGTAGAGTTCAGAGGTCAGGTGCCGGACCTCGACCCGGTTCGGAGCGACGGCACCCGCCTCATTGTTCAGCTTCGTCGCGGTAAGTTGCGCCTGCAGGAAGAGGTCGCGTATCGAGCTCGCCTCTTGTTTCACCTGATTGGCCTGGGTGGAGGACAGGCCACTCACCATACGGGTCCATTCGCCGTCGGCGGCCCGGACGTGCTTGGAGATGTCCAGCGCCTTCTGCTGTGCGATGTAGCGGTCCAGGGTCACGCTGGAGCTGGCCCAGTTGTAAGTCCCGCTCACGAGGTCGCGGACGGTGGTGAACGAGGCGGGCATGGCCCGCTGGGCGTCGTTGGCACGGGTGTGGCCGAAGCGGTCGGTGGCATCGGCCACGGGGGTGGCCAGGATCAGTGCGGCGGTGATTGCGGTCAGCCTGGCAACTCCTCCTTCAGGAGTGGTGTATCGTTGCATCGGTCCGGGCCGGCGGCCCGGGGTCGGGAGCGGGACTCCGCTCTGGCGGGTCCATTCGCGCTCCCGACGTCCACAAGCTAGGAAATGGCCGACGTATTGGCCAGCCGAACTTTTCGCTGCAAACGATTGGAAAAACCTATTGCATCATCTGGTGGAGACCGCACGGGGCACAGCGGCTTTCTCTATGGGAGGAATCAGGAAAACCGATTTGTCACTCGAGACGCCCACCATTACTCTTCCCGCCATGCTCCTTCTCGAAACGCTGGCCGACCTGCCGGCCCTGTGGGACCAGATCCCGCCGATTGCGCAGGCCTACACCGGCTTCCTCGCGCTCGTCGCCCTCTTTCTTGCTCTCGACCTCGGCGTCTTTCATCGCGAGGCTCACGCCGTCGGCATGCGCGAGGCGGTCACCTGGACCGTGATCTGGGTGGCCACCGCCCTCGCCTTCAACGTGGCGCTCTACTTCTTCTATGAGAACCACTGGCTGGGGCTCGGCCTGAACGTCCCCCAGATCGACGGGACGATCAAGCCACTGGTCAACGGGTTGGAGGCGGCCAAGCTCTTCCTGGCCGGGTACGTGGTGGAGAAGTCGCTCAGCATGGACAACG
>JANOFA010000473.1:0-1233 GCA_031413355.1 Gemmatimonadota bacterium
GCGCGGGTCATCTCTCGCGGGGTCTGGCTGTGGGGCAGGTAGGGAATCGGTGACGCGGAGATCAGCGGCCAGTTCCCCGAGGCCAGCGGTTCATCGCTGCCCTCCCACGGTACCCGGGTCGAACCCTTCCGGCCAGCGTGCGCCAGCTGAATGCCGATCCTGGCCTCGCTCTCCCGATGCACAAACTCCACGATCCGCCGCCACGCGGCGACGTGCGCATCGAGATACATCCCGGTACATCCGGGAGTGATCCGGCCTTCACGGCTCACGTCGGTCATTTCAGTCATCACCAGCCCGGCGCCGCCGATGGCCCGGCTGCCGAGGTGCACCAGGTGCCAGTCGTTCGGGAGCCCGTCCTCCGCCCGGTACTGGCACATCGACGAGACCACTATCCGGTTAGGCAACACCAGTTCGCGCAGCCGATAAGGAGTGAACAGCGGTGGCGGGCAGGGGTCGAGTGAGACCGGGCGCCCGCTCTGCACCGCGGACGCGCCGGCGAACCACTGGTCCACCCGATTCACCAGCAGCGGATCGCGGAGCCGGAGGTTCTCGTGGGTGATACGCAGGCTGCGGGTGAGCAGGTTGAAGGCGAACTGCAGCGGATCCAGTCTGTGGTAACGCTCGGCTGACTCGAACCATTCGAGGCTGGCCTGCGCCGCGCGTTGCAGGCTCTCCACCGCCGGCCGCCGACTAGCCTCGTAGCTGGCGAGTGCCTCGGGAATCGAGGTGCGGGCTTTGAGCGCATCCGCCAGCGCGATGGCGTCTTCCATCGCCAGCTTGGTCCCCGAGCCCACCGAGAAGTGCGCCGTGTGGGCCGCATCGCCAAGCAGCACCACGTTGCCGGAGTGCCAGCGGGCGTTCCTGACGGTGGGGAATCGGCGCCAGATGGAACGGTTGGCCACCAGCGGGTGCCCCTGCAACTCCTCCTTGAAGAGCTGCTCCAGGTATGCGACTGTCGCCGGTTCATCATTCTCGCCGAGGCCGCTCGCGGCCCAGGTCTTTTCCGGTGCCTCGACGATGAACGTCGAGCGTCCCGGGGCGTACTGATAGGCGTGCACCCGCCACAGCCCTGCCAGCGACTGCTTGAAATAAAAGGTGAAGGCGGGAAAGGGGCGGGTCGTGCCCAGCCAGACAAAGCGATTCTGGCGCCAGTCGAGGTGGGGCTGGAATTCTTTGGCAGCCGATGGGTGCTCCATCGGGATAGACATGGATCACCCGCTGCGCCGGTTCGGG
>JANOFA010000474.1:0-3201 GCA_031413355.1 Gemmatimonadota bacterium
CTCGACGCCAGCGAGACGGGCATGCCGCGCTAGAGACAGACGTCTGGGGGGCAGGGTGACAGCTTGGGAGCACCAAGAGGAGGCCCAAGACTGCCGAAACGAAGAGTGGCTTCATTTCTCCAGCTTCCATCGCCGTCTAACACCCGCGCATCACCTGCGTGGCGCGGCGAAGAACACAGACCTATCCGCCAAAGTGAACGATGTCTCGCCCCGGCGCAAGGCGCTGCGCGCCACGTCTGGTGCATGCGCTAGTTAGCCGTCAAAGCGTATCACGGAGCGGCCCGGGCAAGCCGAAACGTGCTTGTCATGGGCGGTACAAAGTAGCCAGCGACGGACCAATGACCGACGATGGAGTCCCCATGGACCCAGCCTTCCCCAAATAGCGACCCATCATCCGACCACCTCCAACAGACGTCAGGCTGGCCGGCGGGCCCGAGGCCTTCCTCAATGCGGCTCCCGAAGGTGAGAAAGGTAGAATCCCGGCCAGGCAAAGAGTCGATCGCTCGAAACGCTACCGTGATAGTGTCAATGGAGGCGTGTGAACGGCTAGGAGGTCCCCAAGGGGAGATCGTTGGCAGTTGGTATGTGAGGGCCGTCCCGCCGCATACGCGAATGGACAAGAAGGTGATTGTACCGCAGGCGGTCCGAGGCGACTGGGCTGCGCCGGAAGCAGAGCGTATTGACGAGTCGGTGGTGAAACAACCCGCCCATTCGCCGACCAGGCGTACCGCGGCATCGCTCAGCGGGCGGGTGGCCTGAGCACTGAGGTGGCTGGGAAGCGACAGAGCTATGAACACGGCAAAAGTGCGGACCATCATGGTCACCTTTGGCGGCTAACACCCGCGCATCACCTGCGTGGCGCGGCGCAGAACAGAGACCTGTCGGCCAAGGTGGGGCAAATCCCAGCCCGAGGCAAGAGCGTGGCCGCGCCACGTCTGGTGCATGCGCTTGTTAGACGCCACCAGCTATGGTATGGCGTGCCAGCTCTGCCAGTGTGCTCCTGCCTTCGGGTGCTGTTGAATCCCGTCCTCAACGATGATGATCAGTGGCCGAGCAGAGGAGTCCGTTTGGATCCTGCCACCAATGCTTACTAGCACCGGACCCAGCAGCTGAAAGCCCTCTGCAGACGTCGCAGGGCGGTACTTCTGAAGAAGAGTCATAGGGGATGTCATTCCGGGCCCCCAGAAATCGAGAACGAGTGCATCAACCTTGCGATCACCCTCCGTGAGCAGGCCATCACGCACCAGCGCCCAGGCACGATCGCCCGTGACGAGGCGCTCCATCGCGGCCTTCCCATTCGCAACGGCCTCGGCTTGACTGGGCGCCTCGAAAGCCTCCATTGTGAACGGCTCGCCCTCGCGTTGGGTTAGCGCGACCGGAACGAGGAGTTCGCCCTCGGGGAGCGAGGAAACGACCAACGCGCCGTGGGCGAGAGCCAAGCCGGCAAGCAATGCGGCAAAGTCGGGTATCTCCATCAGGCAGAACTCCAAGTGGCGGCTAACACCCGCGCATCACCTGCGTGGCGCGGTACGGAACACGGACCTGTCGGCCAAAGTGGGCCACTTCTCAGCTCACAGCAAGAGCGTGGCCGCGCCATGTCTGGTGCATGCGCTAGTTAGGCGGCAGGCGTGGCGGCAGTGGGCTGTGCCAATGCCGCCGCGGCGTGGCCGACGTCCGGAGTGTCGGTGAATTGCCGTTCTGGAATCGCCGGCAATGTGGGGGACGTAACGAGGTCGGATGCGGGTATGGTCGTGATCTCTCCTCCCTCGGCGACCAGTGCATTGACCGCAAGGGGCAGGGACTGTAGGGCAAAACCCGCAAGGGCGCTCACGGCATAGTGATCGCTGGCAGACGCAGGACGTTTGGTCCCGCGTAGCTCCTGAAGAATGCCCATCGCGTGCCTATAGCGTTCGAAAGCTTCATTTATTGGATAGATCGAGCTAGCGGCAAAATGTCTCAGCTCACTACGAAACACATCGTAGAACAACACTAAGTCGGGGAACGCTGTATTGCCAGCGGTCGGCGCAAAATAGAGCTGACGGAGAAGGGACTCGACCCGTCGAAGATCAATAAGCAGGCTTGTCGCGACGGTTGAGCGAAGGCGGCGCCGCTCTTTCGCGCTGTCAAGTGTGTCGGCTCGTTGTTCCCGGGCGAAACGACGAATGTCAATGATATAGGCGGCAAGGGCGCCGATAAAGGCAGCCAGCAGCGCGGGCATACGGGCCTCCCTGAAGGTATACACGACTGGCCTCGCCGCCTAACACCCGTGCATCACCTGCGTGGCGCGGCGCAGAACAGGGAACTATTCGCCAAAGTGGACAGCTTCTCAGCACGACGCAAGGCCATGGCCGCGCCACGTCTGGTGCATGCGCTAGTTAGGCCGCGTAGGAGCACCTAGGCCACGATCGGTCCCACTGGGCAGTCAGTTGGTCTCGTGGCGTTCCAAGTTGTCACCAACTTGGGCCGGCCACGCTGATACCACCATTGAACCAACGCGAGGACCTGGCGATCGGCTGTTCCCTTCAGCAGAGTGCAATCAACAATACTGAAGCTCGCATTGATGCCGTTGCCTTGTACGTGGAAATGCGGCGGCGGATGCTCATCTGGAAAAATCACGATTCTGAGCCCTTTCACCGTATCCACTCTTTGGCGAATGAACATCAAGCGCCCACCGAACGGGGTTACTCCCGCATTTAGCAGGTGCTCGAGTGTGGCGGCGAGGGCATCTAGATCTGAGGCGCTGTTGATCGCCTCCTCCAGCTGCGCTTCAAAGGTGCCAGGATCAGTCACTGCCCGTCTAGAGCCTCGTGGCGGTTGCGATCAAGTCCCGAAGTGAGAGCTGCCTCCAATTCGGTGGTGCGGGGTCTATGAGCCAGACCTCTGACTTCGCGAACAGGAGCAGTCGCAGTCTGTCATGCGGAAGCGAGTCAACCGCGGTGGGGTGCATACTCTCCCCGGCCCGGGGGAAGGAATAGACATCCCACCAAATGCCGGTGTCGGGATGCGTAGCGCTCAAGCTCGGCTCATGATGGCTCATGCACACTCCTGGGTCTATGCGGCCTAACGGCATGGCATAAGCTGCGGGCGGGCGCACTACCCTGAGTGACGCCGTCCTAGGCGCCGCCGCGAATTGGTACCGACTGTCAGTCTGCTGGACCGGCGGCGACGGCGCCCGCCCGACAGCTTCATGCCAATGTTAGA
>JANOFA010000475.1:0-2291 GCA_031413355.1 Gemmatimonadota bacterium
GACAAAGCTCTTCTGCATCCGGTTGCGGTCGGCGCGCAAGCCGGTAAATATTTCCAATTGCCCTGCCGCCTGATGGATGGCCATACCGCTGCCATTCAATGTCTGGCATCCGCTCGGCTTCGCGCAGCAATCGGTTTCGAGGGGGAAATAGACAATGTCGGCGACCCAGGGGAGCTTTTCGATAGGTTCGGCGGGAAGCGGCAAGCCGGGCAACTTTGCCACGCCAATCGGGGTTGCGTTGATGATGCCATCGGCGGATTTGACGGCTGCAGCGACATTGTTGCCTGCCGATGCGCGGTCAATCGCCATCGGATTTTACGTAAAATAATTTTGTGATGGGCGTGTCTGGCAAAAGGACGTGGCAGCTATTATTCTGCAGCGATGCGCGATGGCCAACATGTAACGATAGAAATCAGCCCTGGAGAGAAATCGGCGCCGATAACACTCGGGGAGTTTCCTTCCGAGCTTCTGAAGCTTTTTTCTGAATTGCTCCAATGCGAAATAAAGCCCGATAGTGCGATCGACCTTGACCTGCGTACGGTCGCGATGAGTTACGCGGCGCAGAAAAACGACACGGACAAAACAGCGCGTGCCGCAAAGCGGAACCGCCAAAGGAACCGGCGAGCGCGGCGGCCCGCTCACCGCGCGACCGCGGGAGGCTCGACTGTTCGAGCTCCACGAGGGCAGCCGCGTACTCGCCGCCCATGCGCAGCGCCCGTCCATGATAGAACAGCGCCTGATTGCGGCGCACGGAATCACGACTGCCGGTGAGCCGGGCGAACGCGGTCGCGGCGCTGCCGGGATCGCCCAGCGTGAGCTGGCAGGTTCCCACCAGTACGGTCGCTTCCTCGGCCAGCACCGGATCGGGCCCCGTCATGACCGCCTGCAGCGGACTCAGGGCGCCGCGGCAGTCGCGCAGCCGGGCAAGTGCGGTGCCCTGCAGCAGGCGGGCCCGATCGGCCCAGCCGCTGCGAGGATGGCGCACCAGCGCCGACTCCGCCTTCACCGAGACCTGGCCCCAGAGGCTGGTCGCCGTGAACGTCCGCCCCTCCCGCTCGGCCGACCGGGCCTGTCCGGCGAGCCGGTCGACCCGGTACATGCCGTTGTAGTAGGAGCACCCGCCGAGCAGCACGAGCACCACCGCAAGCGCGACTCTCATCGGCCGGCGCCGGTGGTGCCGGTCTTCCGCTCGTACTCGAGCAGATAGGCGATGATGGCATCGGCCATGGCCACGGCCAGGGCCTGCTGCGACTTGCGACCGGTGAGGAGCCTCGCGTCCTGCGGATTGGTGCTGTACCCCATCTCGACGAGTATGGCCGGCCGCCGGGCGGTGTTCAGCACCGCGAGCTGGTTGGACTGCTTCACGCCGCGATCGTCGCCGGTGTGCACGCGAGCGAGGTTCTCCTGCACCAGTTCGGCGGCCCGGGCCGACTCCCGCAGGTACTCGTTGCGCTGCAGACTGCGCAGAATGAAGTCGAGTTCGTCACCCCGGCCAGCCGGCGCGTCATCCTCATAGCGGACGGCGTCGTTCTCCATCTGCGCAATCCGATCGGCGTCCTCGCTGTTTTCCTCGCCGACGATGATCGTGTGGAACCCGCGGATCTCGCCATATCGCCGCCGGGCCCTGGGGTCCAGTGCGTCGACGTGCAGGCTCACGAAGAGGTCACATTCGTCAGTGCAGTATGGGGCGCGATCAACCCGCTTGATCAGCGTATCGGTGGTGCGGGTCATGACGACCCGGACGCCCTGACGAATCAGTTCGTTCCGCAGCAGCAGGGACACGGCAAGCGTCACGTCCTTTTCCCGGACACCGCGCGGGAAGTAGAGGCCGGGATTGCCCGGATCGACACCGCCATGACCGGCATCGACGGTCACGACGTGCCCCGGACGCAGACCGTTGGGCAGTCGGGCCGGCTCCTGCGGCGCGCGGGTCCGCACCACCGGGGGACCAACCTCGATCAGGCGGACACCCGTGGAATCCCAGTCGTACCGCTCCGCCAGCACCCGTGGCAGGAACTCGGTGACGAACTGCAGCGGGATGAACAGTGAATCGCGGACGAGAAACGCCGGTCCGGCAAGGGGCTGCAGCCGGTCGTTGAACAGCAGGACCGGCGCGTGCAGCAGGAAGCGAAAGGTCTGCCGGGCACACACTAGTTCGAGCCAGGGATCGGCGGCGCGGATGGTACCGCCCAAGGCCTTTACCAGTGCCAGGGCTGGAAGGCCGGGTCCGGAACGCGGGTCGATGGTGATGGCGAGACGGGTCGCGCCGCGCGGGGTCTGGATGGTCAGGG
>JANOFA010000476.1:0-2215 GCA_031413355.1 Gemmatimonadota bacterium
CGTTCCCGGTTGTCCGCCACCCTGTCCCGGAGTCGTCATGCGTCACCTCGCCCTTCTCCCCACCCTCGGCCTGCTCGCGCTGGCCGCCTGCTCCAAGCCGGCCGACAAGCCGGCCGTCGACACCACAGCCGAGGCGCCGACCCCTCCGGCCCCACCGGCCCCGATGGCGTTCGTCACGGTCATCTACAATACGCCGAAGAGCGCGAGCGCCTTTGAGAACTACTACTGGGCGACGCACGTCCCGCTGGTCGGCGCCAAGCAGGCTGAAGTCGGATTTGTTGGCGCCGAGCTGACCAAATTCGACGCGACGCTCGATGGCAAGAAGCCGACGGTCTATCGTCAGGCGGTGCTCTGGTTCACCACCATGGCCGACCTGGAAAAGGGGATCGCCACGCCGGGCTTCAAGGAGATCGGCGACGACCTCGCCAAGTTTGCCACTGGCGGCCTGACCGCACTAGTCGGCGAGGAAGCCGGCGGCCATACCGCGTTGCTCACCGGTGACACCACCGCGTTCGTCACCGTGATCTACAACCAGCCCAAGGATGCCTCGGCGTTTGAGGCATATTATGCCGCGAGCCTCTTGCCGCTGGTGGGCCAGGGCGCCGCGGCGATCGGCTTCACCCACGCCGAGCGGACCCGCTATACGAAGAACCTCGATGGCTCCCCGGCGGCCTTCTACCGCCAGGCCAAACTCTACTTCCCCAACGCCGCCGCACTGAAGACCGGCGCCGGGACGGCGGAGTTCAAGGCGGTGATCGATGATCTGCCCAAGTTCGCCGATGGCGGGGTGATGGAGCTGGTGGGGCACCTTACGAGTCAGCCATAGCGAAAGCGGGCGATGGGCGCGAGGCGCGAGGCGAAACCGCCCAGCGCCTCGCGCCTGCAGTTCCGCGCCCCGCGCCACTCCTCGCCCACAGAATGCCTTCCCCAATAGTCATCCTCGCCTCCGACACCGGCTGGCACACCGACGAGCTGTGTCGCGCTGTGCGCGAGCGCGGACATGAGCCACTGCTCCTGCCGTGGGAGGCAAACGTCAATCGGCTCGGTACCGGAAGCGGTATCAGCAACAGCGGTCACGCGCTGGCGGATGCCCGCGCGGTGTTGCCCCGCATCATCCCCAGCGGCTCGCTGGAACAGATCATCTTCCGAGTGGATACCCTGCACCGGCTGGCGGATGAGGGCGTGCGGGTGATGAACAGCGGCCGCGCGATCGAGCGGACGGTGGACAAGGCGTGGACCTCCGCCATCCTGGAGCAGGCCGGCCTGCCCACACCGGAGACCGTCGCCTGCGAGCGAGCCGACGACGCCTTTGCCGCCTTTCACCGCATGGGCGACGTCGTGGTCAAGCCGCTGTTCGGTTCGATGGGGCTCGGCATGACGCGGGTGAGCGATCCAGATGTCGCCTGGCGGGTGTTCCGCGCGGTGGAGGCGATGCGGGGAGTGTTCTATGTCCAGCGGTTTGTGAACCACGGCGGGCGGGACATTCGCGCCTTCGTGATCGGCGACCAGGTGTTCGGTGCGATCGAGCGCACCGCCGACGACTGGCGCACCAATTTCTCCCGTGGCGGCAAGGTCGCCCCCTGTACCCTGCCGGCGGCGTGGGCGGCGCTCGCGGTGCGCGCGGCGCAGGCGGTCGGCGCCGAGTATGCGGGGGTGGACCTGCTGCCCGATGGCGCGGGCGGAGTCTACCTCCTCGAGGTCAACGGCATCCCCGGATGGGAGGGCCTGCAGCAGGCCACCGGGCTGGACGTGGCGGGCGCCGTCGTCACCCAACTACTGGCGTAGCCAACCGGTTACTTTTTGTTCGCGATGCCGCACACCCCAGCCCAGATCTCGTCCTATACCACGCTCGCCTGCCTGCTCGAGGCGGGCGCGCCGAAGCCGGGCAATGTCGCTCCCGGACAGCCATTTCGGGACATGAGCTACGAGGATTTCGTGGCGAGCGCGGTGGCCGCCGGACCGGAGCTCGGCCTGGCCGGCACGCGCCCGCTCGGAGAGACGATTTTCGAGGCGGTACGCGCGACCCATCAGTGGACGCCGGCCAACACGAACCTCGGCATCATCCTGCTGCTGGCCCCGCTGGCGCGGGCGGCGTCGTTGCCGGAGAAGCCCGGCACCGTGCTGCGCGACCGACTGCGCGAGGTGCTGCGGACCACGACGATCCAGGATGCGCGCGACAGCTACCTCGCCATCCTGCTCGCGGCACCCGGCGGCC
>JANOFA010000477.1:0-2576 GCA_031413355.1 Gemmatimonadota bacterium
CCCTGCACGATCGGCAGCACGGCGCGGTGCACGGGCACGCGCTCGAAGACGCGGGCGTGCGCGAGCAGGTTGTAGATCCGCACGGTGCGGTGGCCCTCGAAGCCGTTCATCGCCGGCCGGATGTCGTGCTCGCGCTCGAGCCGGCGGTTTCAGACGCCTTCGTGAGCCAGAGGCCCGGCGGCCGGGACAACATGCCGGCCATTTCAAGGCGCGCCACGAACGCCGCGGGGCCCCAGAGGTCGCTGGCGGGGGCCTTGCCCAGGCGCGCCTGCAGCAGCAGGGCGGGGTCGACCTTCACCTTCTTCCGCGTCAATTCCTGGAGGTGGGCAAGGGCGAAGAGCTGGAGCGCCTCAACCGGCTCGGTTTCAAGGGCGGAGATCTTCTGCGCGAGCAGTTCCAGCAGCGACTGGTGCTGCTCGGAGGTCAGCGGATCCGAGGATTCGGTGAGCAGCGGGACGGCCTCCAGGTATTCCCCCAGCGCCGTCTGGCCGGCCGGCTGCAGCTTCCATTTCTCGTCGCTGCGGTTGAGGAAGATCGAGGCGGCGCGCCAGAACGTGAAGGGGGCCGTGCGGTTTCCGAACCACGCGGCGGCGGCGCCGCGTTTCTCGGCGTCGCTCCGTTCCGCGGGGGTGCGGAGGACCTGGTAGTGGATCGCCACCGCGGGGGCGACGGGTTTGACCTTGGGGTTGCGTCCGGCGGGCACCGGCCCGGGGAGCGGCGTACCCGGGACCGGCGTTTCGGGAACGACGGCCGGCGCCGGCACCTTGGCAGTTTCCGCGGGCTCGGGCTTCTTCTTCGCCGCGAGCGCCTCGGCGTCGTCCTTTCGCCTGGACCGTGACCCATGACCGACCGCATCGTCCTCCGCACCGGTGAAGCCCTCGTCGAGGCCGAACCGGCCTGGTCCGCCGCCGAGCCCGAGGTCATCATCGGTGAGCTCGATGGCCCCGTCGGCACCGCCCTCGCATCACTTCTGGGCGACCAGGTCAAGGGCCACAGCCGGGTCTTCGCCATTCTGAATTGCGATGTCCAGGTCAAGCCGGCCACCCTCATGGTCAGCAAGGTGACGGTCGACGACGAGCGCTACACCAAGATCCTGATGGGCACGGTCCAGGCGGCGATTGCCAACGGCGTGCTCGACGCCGTCCGCGCCGGCGACATCCCGAAGGACCGGGTTGATGACCTCGGGATCATCGTCTCCGTCTGGCTCGACCCGGCGGTGCTCGACGCCGAGGATTTCGACCATGCGACCCTCTTCAAGACCCATCGCGAGGCCACCGCCAAGGCGCTCGGCAAGGCGATGCGCCGCGAGCCGTCGATCGACTGGCTGCTGGCCAATCAGGACAAGGTGGTGCACTGCTACCACCAGCTTGGGCTGGACGGCCAGATCTAGTGCAACCAACGGCCTGATTCAGCCGTCTTATGCCGGACTCCATGGATCTCCGCGATTCCCTGCAGCAAGCCCTGGGTGACAAGTACGCCGTCGAGCGCGAACTCGGCGGCGGGGGGATGTCGCGCGTCTTCCTCGCGCTCGATCGTGCCCTTGGCCGGCGGATCGTGGCAAAGGTGCTGGCGCCCGACCTCGCCGCGGGGGTCAACCGCGAGCGCTTCGAGCGCGAGGTGCTCCTCGCCGCACAGCTGCAGCATCCCAACATCGTCACCGTCCTCGGCGCCGGCGTCCTGGATGCGCTGCCGTACTACACCATGCCGTTCGTCGAGGGCGAATCGCTTCGCGCCACCCTCGATCAGCGTGGGGCGCTGCCTGTCCGGGAAGTGGTGCCGATCCTGCGCGACACCGCCCGCGCGCTGGCCTTCGCGCACGGACGCGGTGTGGTGCATCGCGACATCAAGCCGGACAATGTGCTGCTCTCGGGTGGTGCCGCGATGGTCACTGACTTCGGCGTGGCCAAGGCGCTGTCAGACGGGCCCAGGCAACCGCTGGCGCCCACTGCCTCCGGAGGTGCACCGCTCACCGCCCTGGGCACCTCACTCGGCACAATCGCCTACATGGCACCGGAGCAGGCCGCTGCGGATCCGGGAGTGGATCACCGGGCGGATCTTTACTCCTTCGGTGTGATGGCCTACGAGATGCTTGCCGGCCATGCACCCTTCGCCGGGCTTGGGCCGCGCGAGCTGCTGACGGCGATCGTCGCACGAGAGCCGGCGCGGCTCGAGACACTCATCCCGGAGCTGCCCGCCTCGCTGGCGACACTCATCCATCGCTGCCTGGCCAAGGCGCCGGAGGAGCGCCCCGCCACGGCCGACGAAGTCGTTGCCGCGCTCGACGGTGTCTTCACCGCCAGTGGGAGCCTGCCAGGGGCGGTAGTGTCCACGATTCGTCCGGCGTGGCACCGGCCGATACTCGCCGCGGGTGCCGTCCTCGCCCTAGCCGCCGGCTGGTGGGCCTTCGGACGTCCGCGAGTTGTGGGCGCTCCCGGCGCAGCGCACAATTCCCTCGCCGTGCTGCCCCTCACGCTGAGTGGTGGCGATACGACCGACGCCTACTTCGCCGATGGGATCACGGAGGAGTTGACCATCGCCCTCTCCCGCGTGCCATCACTGCGGGTGGCCGCCTCCGC
>JANOFA010000478.1:0-1286 GCA_031413355.1 Gemmatimonadota bacterium
CGGTGAACGAGTCGCACTGCCAAAGACATTGGGGACAGGAGTCCGATGGTGAGCACCAGGAACATCGTGCCGATGAATTCGGTCAGGTATTTTGTCATGGTCCGGTCTAGTGGAGAGTGAGGCGCCAGATGGTCGGCGCCGCCGTCGCGCCATTCTGCGGGTGCAGGAAGCGGGTGGCGAAGTTGTCAGCCCGTCCGGGCCCGCCGCAAGGGGGGCGTCGACCTGCTGGCGCCGGTTCCCGGCGTCGGCTAGTTTCGCCTTCTCCTCATTTGCGCGAGCACAGGATGGCAAAGGAAGGTCTCACGTGGGGCGGCATCGGGCTCCGGCTGCTCGGGGCACTGCTGCTGGTGTACGCCACCTACAATCCGCAGGGAATCTCCTTCTTCCATTGGGCCATCGAGCCGAAGGCCGGTGAAACTGGCCTCAGCGGAATTCTGCACGGCTTCACGCCGCTCAAGGCCTTCGCCGGGATCGCTCTTGTCGCCGCCTGGGTGGTCTTCCTGCAGGCGGCGCGGCGCTCACTCGGCGCGGGCGGGGCCATCCTTGTGGTGGGGCTGTTCGGCTGCACCATCTGGGCGATGATCTACTACGGCATGATTTCGCCGACCAGCAGCAAGGCGATCGCCCACCTGATTCTGGTCGCGGTAAGCCTCGTGCTGGCCATCGGAATGAGCTGGTCGCATATCAGCCGGAAGCTGTCCGGCCAGATGGATACCGACAACGTCGGCTGAACGAGGAGAAGTGGAACCGGCGCCCGCCGGAGCTCCGCAGTGGATCACGGCTGGTGCATGTGGTCGTGGCCGGCCGCCCGGTGGCAAAGAGCAGATACTTGGGTTTAATCGATGGATATTTGTTTTTTGTTGCCTGCTTGTAGTGGCAACTGTCGGCCTGGCGGTCTGGACGAGTTATTTTGCTGAACCTTCGATATCAAACGCTGGTGTCGTTCAAGTCGATTTTGCCAATCCGGTCATTGACGAACATGTCCACAAAGCGAAAGTAAGCAACAATATGCTCTACGCTCAAATGAAAGAATCCTGGGAAACCCTGCCGAAAGAAAAGAAGCTGGAGTTGCTTAATTTGATCTATGATGGCGGAGCGTCCCGCGGTTATACCCAAGTAAACTTGCTCGACAAAAACGGTAAGCCAACGGGCTTTGAGTCGCCAACCCGTTTAGATATCCAGACTTTATAGTAGTCTACTTAACCAGTTTGGCGGCTGTTTTTTCGTCTTCAAATGCCAACTGTATATTGTTTAACGCCCTTTGGGCGGCGGCACGGACCCTGTAG
>JANOFA010000479.1:0-4025 GCA_031413355.1 Gemmatimonadota bacterium
AGACGCCGCACTGGCGCTCGCGCGCGAGACCTACGGCGCCTGGGCCGCCGCACCGGGCGCGGTGAACCCATCCCCCGTAGAGCCGCCGCGCCGCACGGTGCGCGTCCGCACGCTGCGCGGCGACGTGACGCAGGCCGAACTGGCCCTCGGATGGCGGGGCGTGCCGGCGCTGGATCGGCGCGCCAGCGCGCTCGATCTCGCCGCCGGTGTGCTCGGCGCCGGCCGGGGGAGCTGGCTGTACCGGGTCCTGCGTGAATCCGGCCTCGCGACCTCCGTCAGCGTCCACCACTACTCGCCCACCGAGCTCGGGGTCTTCTCGATCGGCGTCACCTGCGAGGCGGACCGGGTGGGCGCCGTCATCGAGCGGATCGCCGAAGCGACCACGCGTCTGGTCCTCGTCGGGCCGTCGCCGGACGATTTCGAACGCGCCCGCACCCTGCTGCTGACGCGCTGGTCGCGCGGGATGGAAGAGATGGAAGGGCGGGCGTCGTCGCTTGCCGCCGCAGAGGCGCTGGAAGGCTACGCGTTCCTCGATCGCGAGTTCGCCGCGCTGGCCGCGGTCACCGCGGAGGAAGTCCGAGAAGCGGCGCGCCAGGTCCTCGATCCCGAGTCGGTGAGTGCCGTCGCCTATCTCCCGCGCACGGCCGGCACCGATCTCACGGTGGATGGGCTCGGCGGGGCATTCGCCGTCACCAGCATTTCGCCAGCGCCGAAACCGGGAACTGCCACCGCGGCAATTCACACACCGCGGAACGCGCCGGGCCGATCGGAGCAGGGAGTGCTGCACGTCGCCCTCCCCGCATTCGACCTGCTGCTGCGCCACAAGCCCGGAGTCCCCACCGTCAGCCTCGGCGCGTATTTCCCCCGCCACGATTTCGATCCTGTGGGCAAGGCGGGGCTCGGCGCGCTCACGATCCGCGCCTCCCTCCGGGGGGCTGCAGGTCTCGACGCCGCCGGCCTCGCCTTCGCCTCCGAGCGACTCGGCGGTACCCTCGGCGCGAGCGTCGGACTGGACTGGACCGGACTGGGCGGCACGATGCTCTCGTCCCGACTGGCGGAGGCGGCATCGTTGCTGGATGCGGTACTGCATGCACCGGCTTTCGAGCAGGCGCAGGTCGAAGCGGAGCGGCAACTGCTGGTGGAAGAGACTCGCCAGGTGGCGGATGACATGTTCCGCTTCCCCTTCCAGCTCGCCATGGCCGGCGCGTTCGGTGACTCGGGCTACGGAGTCCCCGCGCTGGGCCTGCCCGCCGACCTCGCCGGCCTGACGGTGGAGGATGTGCGGCGATGGCATGCCGAACGCCTCATCGCCGGACGCGGAGTGATCGTCGCTGTCGGCGACCTCGACCCGGAACAAGCGGCGGCCGTGCTTGCCGGCACGTTCGGACGGCATCCCTCTCGAGCGGCGCACCCACTCGATGCTCAAGGCAGCTGGTCTCTCACCGCCACGCCGGTGCAGCGCGTCGTGACGCGACAGAAGGCCCAGACGGCCTTTGCGATGGTCTTTCCCGGCCCCTCCCGCCGCGATCCGGCACGATTCGCCGCCGAGGTCTGGGCCGCGATCGCAAGCGGGCTCGGTGGCCGGCTGTTCGAGGCACTGCGGGATCGCCGCTCGCTGGCGTACACCGTGATGGCCTCCTCGTGGCAGAAAGCCAGGGCCGGCGCGCTGTTGAGCTATATCGCCACATCGCCCGAACGGGAGGACGAGGCCCGGCGGGAGATGCTGAAGGAGCTGCTGCGCTTTGCCGATGAGGCGGTGGCGCCGGAGGAGCTGTCGCAGGCGACGAACTACCTGGTGGGGCAGACTGCGGTCCATCGGCAGAGCGGCGCGGCGGTCGCGGCGGAGATCCTGGAGGCGTGGCTCGCCGGCGGCGGCCTCGCCGACCTTGCCGACTCTGAAGCCCGCTATCGTGCGGTCACGTCGGAGGCGGTGCGCGCGGTCGCTGAGCGGATTCTTGGTGGAGGGAGCAGCCTGGGCGAGACCGTAGTCCGGGCCGAGGGCGTGGTACGAGGCGAGGGAGGGGGGAAATAGGGCTGGCAGCCATCAGCCGTCAGCCGTTGGCCGTTAGCTTGAAGCCGGTTCAGATTCGCCCAATCGCCCAACCGCCCAACCGCCCAACCGCCCAATCGCCCAATCGCCCAATCGCCCAACCGCCCAATCGCCCAATCGCCTACTCCCTGCCCCCCGTCGCTCGCACCGTCGTCCCCAGCAGCACGATCTTCTGCCAGATCTTGTTCGACAGTCCGGCGCAGAGTGCCTCCACCTCATTGACGGCGGCGAGGACCACCGGGTCGTCCAGCGTCTGGGCGTACAACGCCGCGACCTTGCCGGTGAGCGACAGCATTTCCGAGCAGTAGTCGAGATAGCGGGTGAGTTGTGCCGGGGTCAGCGGCCGGGCGGGCGACGACGCCGTGTCCTGCCGGTCGGCCAGAAACTGGTCGGGGTCCTTGGTGAGCTGGTGCATGTCCACGACGTGGGCGATGCTGCGGAGTTCGTGGAGATCCCGCAATGCCCGGCCGCGCTTGAGGCGACCCTCGAGTGTCACCAGGAAGGCGATCCCGATGCCGACGAAGACGACATCGTTGATGGCGGATTCGAGCAGCTGGATGAATCCGGTCGCGTCGCCCAGCGTGCCGGGCCACCGCAGCTGCGCGAGGGTGATGAGGGCCACACTGGTGATCAGCACGATCAGGAGGCCGACACCGAACCGGACGTCGTGGCGCGGGCGGCTGAGCTTGACCAGGCGGGCGGAGGTCTCGCGGGTGAGTGCAAGCAGGTCGGCGGCGACGCGGCGCAGCCCCGACTCGGGAAAGCGCTCCCCGATCCGGCGTTCGAGCGCCTCGGCGGTCGTCAGGATGTGGGTGATGTCGAGGCTGCGATACATCGGTCAGGCCACGAAGAGACCGGCGACGGTGCGCTGGCGATAATCGAAGATGCGCCGGAGCTGCAGTGCGATCAGGGGCCAGGCCGCCTCACCCAGGGGAGCGAGCGGAAGGCGATAGCGCACCTCGTCGTCCATGCGTGTGCCGCCCCGCTCATCGCGAAAGGTGTGGGTATGCACCCACATCCGGTATGGTCCGCGGATCTGTTCATCGACAAACCGTTCGCCCTCGTCCCAGACGGTGATCAGCGTTCGCCACGTGATCGACACGCCAAGGAGCATCAGCCGGTAGTCAATGACAGCGCCGGCCGACGCGGCCAGCGGCGTCGAGGTGACGATGCGAAAGCGGAGCTCGGGCGGCGTGATCTGCTCCAGGTTGCTGGCATCGGCAAAGAAGGCAAAGATCTCGGCGCGGGGGCGCGGCAGCCAGAGGCTGCGGGTCAGCCGGTGCACCATGGCGCGGCTGGCGTCAGCCGCCCGCGGGTACGGTTGTCCCAAGCCGCCGGGCGACGACTTCGACCGCCCGAAGTGGCGCGAGTGTTCCGGGCGTCAGGACATCCACGATGCAGCTGCCGGTTGCGGGCTCGGCGTGGAGAACGATGTGACCGCCATGGGCCAGCAGAGCGACGGCAGTGCCGAGGGGGCCGCTGCGGCTGATGGGCGGACCGTAGGCCGGGAGCCCGATGGCGCCCGCCGCGGCGATGGTGAGCGCCGCCAGGCCATGCTCGTCGGCCAGCAGCGGCGACGTGATGTCCGTCAGCTGGACGAGATGGTGGGTGACGGGCATGGCGGAGGCGGCAGGTCGGGGAGCCGGAGAAAAGCAGAACGGAGAGGGCGACGGCACTCGTGACACTGTCCCCTTCTCCGTGCCGCGTGCTGTGGTGTTGACTGGCTCACCTAGAACATGGAGATCGCCAGGAGCGACCGGAGGTTGTCGTTGGTCGCCCGCAGCCGGCCGGACAGGAGCCGGGTCATGGACCAGAGGATCTTGTAGGCCATGTCACGATTGAAGTCGAGCAGAATCTCGACCCAAACCACATGACGTACAAATTGAAATTAAGTATTGCGGGGTTTGTCACAGTGATCTTCATTTTGCCCGTAATGATTGGGGAATGACGATCTATCCTGTTGTACCCGGACACG
>JANOFA010000480.1:0-1532 GCA_031413355.1 Gemmatimonadota bacterium
GAACCGCCAATCCATGGGTACGGGCCGACCGGCGGTCGGCCCCTCCGCACTCCACCCCGGTCGGGCACGGAGGCCCGACCTACCCGACTCGCTACTCCCCCATTCTCTCCTTGACATACCGCCGAATGTCCAGGCTCAGGCTCTCCATCGGCGCGTAGAATCCCTGCTGGAAGACCCTGCTTCCCATTCCGCGCTGCACCGAGGCGCAGATGACCCAGTCCTGCCGGTTGGTGATGTCCCAGAACTCGATCGCATCGGAGGGATCGAAATCCGGCCGGGCCATCTCCTGGGGATGGAAGAGAAAATCGCACAGCACGGTGGTGTGTCCCGGGTCGTGCGGCCAGAGCGAGAAAGCGGCAGCGTGCTCGGCGGAGAGCGAGAGCATGAAGTTGGGATACAGCAGCTCGCCCTTGTGCCGGATGAGCTCGTCCTCATTGAGGCCGGCGAATGGCTTGCGGTTGGTGGTGCCGGACATGGTGAAGGTCCACGCCCCCTCCCTGTGGGGCACGCCACGGTCCCAGTCGAGGTCCATGCCCCCCTTCTGCCGGAAGGCGGGCACCACCCGGCAGAGTTCGGGGTGGACCGGACCGCAGTGGTAGCACTCGTTGTAGTTCTCGAGAATCACCTTCCAGTTGGCCTCAACCTCATAACGGATACGCCGGGCAATCCTCAGCTCCGCCAGCGGATACCGCCTTACCCGCTCCGGTGCCCCGCCGAGCTGATCGAGCAGGGAGGTGCGTGCCGCGTCGGCCGAAAGGTTGATGAACACGAACCCGGCCCAGCTCTCCACGCCGATGGGAAAGAGCGACAGCTCCTCCTTGCAGAAGCCGTCGCCCTCCTCCAGAAAGGGCGCGGTGCGGAGCAGGCCGTCGAGGCCGTATGTCCAGGCGTGGTACGGACACCTGATGCCGGAGCCGAAGGAGCCGGTCGGACCGGGGGCTGTATCGGTGGCATCGGGCGCCGGGGGTGCCACCAGCTGCGACCCGCGGTGCCGGCAAACGTTATAGTGCGCCGCGAGCCGCCCCTCGCGGGTGCGTACCAGCAACACACTCTCGCCGGCAACATCCCGCACGAGGTAATCGCCCGGCGCGGGGAGCTCCTCCTCCCGCGCGGCGAAGAACCACTCGCGGCAGAGGATCCGGTCCTTTTCCCGCTGGAAGTGTCCGGCAGAGAGGTAGGCGTCGCGGGGGAGGGTGGGTTCCATGGGCATGCCGCGAATCTACGGTGCCACGGCCGCGAGCGACAGGCGAATGACTCAGTCCCGGTGGAGCGCACGCGCCACTGCCTCCGCGAGCGTCCGCGTAAGGAACGGCTTCCCGACCAGTTCCCGGATGCCTACCCGTGCCAGCTCCGTGGGGTCGAGCGCGCCGGCGTAGCCCGACGTCAGCAGGATCGGGAGGTCAGGTCGGCGCTCGAGGATCTGGCTGGCCAGGTCGAGCCCCGTCATCTGGGGCATGGTGAGATCGGAGAGGACCAGGTCGAAGTCTTCGGGGCGCTTGAGGAAGTCCGCGAGCGCGTCTGTGGGATGGGTA
>JANOFA010000481.1:0-13973 GCA_031413355.1 Gemmatimonadota bacterium
GTTGCGCGCGCGGCGGCCTGGGGCCCTGTTCAACGAGGTGTTCGCGAACTACCTGCTCGAGCTGCCGCGCAGCCGACTCTGAGCTCAGAGCTTTCGCCGGTAGAACACGTGGAGCCTCGGATTCGGGCTCCTGCGCACCTCCAATCAGGGAGAAAACAAGCCTCCAAATCGGGAACTACCGATAACTTCCCCCAGCCATGGGCGGTGTAAGTCACTTACGGAAAACGGTTCGACGCCGCGCACTGCATGTCGTTCAGGCGCGGCTCGCGACGGCGCCGGTGGTGGCGGTCGGTGGCCCGCGTGCGTCGGGCAAGTCCACGGTTCTCACGACCCTCGCGAGAGAGCTTGGCCACCAGGTCCTCGATCTCGACGACCCGGCGACGCAACGAGCCGTGCGCAGCGACCCCCTGCGCTTCCTCGACTCATCACGTCCCGTGCTGGTCGACGAGTACGCGCGCGTGCCCGAGACGCTGGATGTGATCAAGCAACTGCTCAATCGCAGTGGCGCCGCTGGGCAGTTCGTGCTCGCTGGCTCGACCCGCTACGGGTCCGTGCCCGCCATCGCGCAGGCGTTGACTGGTCGTGTCGACATCGTGCCGCTGTGGCCGCTGAGCCAAGGTGAGATCGCGTCCGCGCACGAGGTGTTCGTCGAACGCCTGGTCACCGGCAAGGGCCCGAACCTCGACGAAGTCGCCGTCGATCGCGAGTCCTACGCCGGCCGGGTGATCGCCGGTGGCATGCCCATGGCTTTGCGCCTGCCCACGGTCGCTCTGCGCAGGCGATGGTTCGATCAGTACCTCAACCTGACTCTCGACAAGGACATCGCCGAGATCGCGAAGGTACGGCGGCGGGTCGTGCTGCCGCGCCTGGCCACCGCCGCGGCTGCGCGCACCGCTCAGTTGCTCAACGTCGCTGACATCGCGCGCGACCTCGGCCTCGATCGCAGCACGACCGAGGACTACCTGCGTCTGCTCGAAGCCGTGTTCCTCCACCATGTGCTGCCGGCATGGGGAACGACGCTTGCGTCGCGCGCGGCGGCGACCTCGAAGGTGCACTTCGTCGACACCGGGCTCGCCTCGCGTCTGCTGCGCGTCACCGCCGACAAGCTGCTGGCGGCACGGCCCAGCGCGCTGCAGCAGTTCGGCCACTTGCTGGAGACGTTCGTCGTCAACGAACTCTGCAAGCAGGTGCACTGGCTGGAGGAGCCCGTCGACATCGGTCATTGGCGCACGCACGACGGCGCCGAAGTCGACCTCGTGCTCGAACGCAGCGATGGTTCGGTGCTCGCATTCGAAGTGAAGGCCGCACCCGACGTGCGGGCCGAAGACGTGCGCGGCATTCGCGCGCTGGCGCGCCGACTCGGACCGGATCAGGTCACCGGCATCGTGCTGCACACTGGCCGCCACGGCTGGCGTATCGATGCCCAGATCTTCGCGGTGCCGATCGCACGGATCTGGGCGCCCGACTGATCTGTTCCGTCGCCACGGGCGGGGCAACAGAAGCGGCTGCTCGCGGTGCTGGCCAAGGCGAAGGGCACGGAGGCCGAACGCGACCGGATGCTGGTCGAGTTGCTGCTCGGCACCGGCAGCCGGATCGGCGGCGCGCTCGCGCCCGGCATTGAGCCCGTAGACGAGGTTGCCGCGCACGGCGACGCTGCTTGGCCGATCGCCGGTCGCTTCGGTGTCGAGCCGCAGCGGCAGCTCCCGTACAGCAACCGGAACATCGCTGGGGGACAGGGAGTTCAGCGAACCGCTTTGGCACTTTCGACCGACTCGCCGCCGATGGTAGCGTGGCAACGAACCGGGTTCGCGAAGCTCGCACCTCCCGCTCTGTCGGCACGCCCCCTACCCGCCCGTTCGCGTTGCAGGCTTTCCCGATCAGAACACCCCGACCGTCAGTCGCAGCGAGTTCGTTGCGGTGACCGCGCGACGATCGCCGGCGTCACACCGAGGAAGCAGATGCCGAGCCTTGCACACACCGCGGCCAACTTCTGCTGCGGGCGGCTTGCGGCGGCGAGGGACGTGCGGAGCGCTTGTTCCGGCGCCGTCGGGTATCGCACCGCGGCTTGTGCGCTCGCCGCATTGTTGATGAAACTGCCGCCGCGGACCGTGCGGCGAGTGTCGCCTTCGTCACCGGCGCGCTCGCCGTCACCTGGCATAGGGTCGATCACATAGCTGCCGTGGCGGTCCCGACACCATTCCCACACGTTGCCGATCGTGTCGTGGAGACCGAAGGCCTTGGCGCGGTAGGTGCCGACCGGGTCGTGAGCGTTGACCCTGCCGCCCTGCCACTCCTGGAACAGGTTGCTGGGCAGATCGCGCAAGGACTCGGCGATTGCCTGGGTGGCCAGCCCTTGCTGCCGCGCAGATGCGCGGCACCTTTTTCACGCTTGGCTGGGTCGCGGAGAAATACCCCCGCCTGGTGCGCCGGATCGCGGAGGAAGGGCATGAAGTCGCCTCCCATGGCGGCTGGCACCAGCCGGTCTACACCTTCACTCCCGGGGAATTCCGCGCCGATCTGCGCGAGTCCAGGGCCCGGCTGGAGCAGGCGAGTGGCCAGCCCTGCCTCGGGTTTCGGGCACCGAGCTTTTCCATCGTTCCTGGCATGGAGTGGGCCTTCGACGCCCTGCTGGAAGAGGGCTATCGCTACGATTCGAGTCTCTTCCCCATTCGCCGGCACGACTACGGCTATCCCGAAGCTCCCCCGGTTCCCCACTGGCTCTCCCGTCCGGGCGGGCGCCTGCTGGAGCTGCCACTGGCGACAACCACCTTCGGTGGGCTCCGCTTCCCCGCCGCCGGTGGCGGCTACCTGCGGCAATTCCCGCTGGGGCTGATTCGTCGCGCCTTTCGGGAATGGGATGGGCGGGGGATCTCCGCCATGTTCTATATCCATCCGTGGGAGTATGACGTCGACCAGCCGAGGATACCCTGTGGCTGGCTCACCGCGCAGCGGCACTACCGGAACCTCGATCGGACCTGGCCCCGCATGCAGCAGTTGCTGAGCGAATTCCGCTTCACCAGCGTCGCCGATCGGTATGCCGCCGAGCTGGGACTCCCCCTGCCCTCGGGCCGGGTCGGGGGTGCCGCATGAGCCTGACGGTGCGCCGCTTTGCCGGCACGGCGGAGGAGTGGGATGGCTTTGTCCGGGCGCAGCCGGGCTGGACCGCGTTTCACCTCCATGCCTGGCGCGGGATCTACGAGGATGTCTCCCGGCACGAGACGCTCTACCTCGAGGCCCGGGATCCTGCCGGGGCCATCGTCGGCGTGCTGCCGCTGGTCCGGGTGAAGAGCCTCGTGTTCGGGCACTATCTGGTCTCGCTGCCGGCGGTGAATTACGGTGGCCCGCTCGGCTCCGCCGGGGCGGTCCGCGCCCTGACCGACTGGGCGGTGGACCGGGCCAGGGAGGACGGCGTCAAGCTGCTGGAATTGCGCAGCCGGGTGGAACTTCCGCTCGACCTGCCGGTGTCGCACCGCAAGGTGACCGTCGTGCTGGATCTGCCCAACTCGCCCGAGGCGCTGATGAAGAGCTTCGAGGCCAAGCTCAGGAGCCAGGTGCGCCGGCCGGCCAAGGAAGGGATCACGGTGCGGTTCGGACCGGATCAGGTGCAGCCATTCTTCGAGGTGTTCTCCCGGCATATGCGGGATCTCGGCACGCCCACCCAGCCGCGGAAACTCTTCGAGGTTATTGCGGAGCGGTGTCCCGAGGCGTGGTTCGGCTGCGCCTGGCTGGGAAATGTGCCGGTGGCTGGCGGGGCGGGCTTTGCCTGGAATGGCGAATTCGAGATGACCTGGGCCTCGTCGCTCTATGCCTACAACAAGCTCTCGCCCAACATGGGACTGTACTGGGCCTTCATGGAGCGGGCGGTGCAGGAGGGGCTCACGCTGTTCAATTTCGGTCGCTGCAGCCCGGGGGTGGGAACCCACCGGTTCAAGCGGCAATGGGGGTCGCGGGACGAGCAGCTCTGGTGGTACCAGCTCGCCGCCGGCGGCGGGGAGGCCAGTACACCGTCGCCCGATGAGGGCGCCTTCTCCTGGGGTCCCCGGATCTGGCAGAAGCTCCCGCTCGGCCTGGCGACGGCGCTGGGGCCGCATGTGGTGCGCGGGATTCCGTGAGGGTCGGTCGGCTGCCGCCGGTGCATTCGCCCATCACGCTCGCGGCACTCGGTCGCGGAGTCAGGGCATTCTCTGGCGGGTCCGCGGCCCGGCGTGCCGAGGCGGAAATCGGCGACTGGCTGGAGCGCAGTTTTTCGCCGCGCCGCTGGCATCTCGTTGACAGCGGCACCTCGGCCATCCGGCTGGCGCTGCAGCATGCGGTGGCGGGGCATGCGACCAGACGCATCGCGCTCCCGGCGTATGGCTGCTACGATCTCGCCACCGCCTGTGACGGCGCCGAGGTCGAGGTGGTGTTGTACGACCTCGATCCCGGCACACTCGGCCCCGACTGGAATTCCTACGAAGCGGCACTCGACTCCGGTCCGGCCGCGGTGGTGCTGGTGCACCTCTATGGTGTACCGGTGGATCTCGACCGGGCGACGTCGCTGGCGCGGAGCCGCGGCGTCCGCATCATCGAGGACGCGGCGCAGGGTGCGGGTGGGAGCTGGCAGGGGAAAGCGCTGGGCTCGTTCGGGGACTACGCTGTGCTGAGTTTCGGGCGGGGCAAGGGAGTCACCGGTGGCGGCGGTGGAGCGCTGCTGCTCCACACCGATGCGGCAGTGACTCCCGCGCTGCCTACACTCGCTGCGGGGCAGGGTGGACTCAAGCGGCTCGTGCTGGCCCTGGCCCAGAAGGAACTGAGCCGGCCGTGGATCTACTGGCTGCCGGCATCACTGCCGTTTCTCGGGCTGGGCGACACCCCGTACCTGTTGCCGCACCCACCGACCGGCATGACGGCGGCGAGTGTCGGGCTGCTGGCGGGGAATCTTGCGGCAGCGGGATCGGAGGCGGCGCGGCGTCGCGGTACCGCGGCGCAGTATGCCGACGCGGTGAACGCCGCGGGTAGTGTCATCATGCCGCGTGTACCGGCACCGGGTGTCGCAGGGTATCTCCGGTTTCCGGTCGTGGCCCGATCGGTGGCCGCTGCGGCGCGTCTGGTCAGCGCCGGCGTGCGCTGGGGTCTGGCGCCGGGTTATCCCAGCTCGCTCCAGGATCTGGCGGGATTCAGCCGGCGGCGGGTTGCTGGGGGAGCAGAGCTGCCGGGAGCGCGACTGCTGGCCGAGCGACTCGTCACGCTGCCGACACATGGTGGGGTAGGGCCGGCCGGGCGGGTGTCGGTAGTGGATCTGCTCGGCGCGCTGACGCAGCTTGCGTAGGGGCGGGGCTTGGCCCCGGTACGTCCAGCCAACGGCCAACGGCGAATAGCTACCGGCTGGCAACCCTGAGGTTTCTCCGCAGGCGAGCATTGCCAGCCGTCGGGATGCCCATCTGCCTACCCGCTCTCCCGCCCGTCCGCTCCAGAATGCCGATCCCGGTCTTGCTAAATCATTATGAATGCAGCAGTTGCCTTCCGTAACAGCTCCGCTGTTGGTGATCCGCATCATGGACGTGCGGGGGGTCCCCGAGGCACATTTGGTGCACTCTGACCACTCCGCTGTCGTCTAGCTGGCGGCTGGTACTGCGGCACGCTACAATCCGGAATCCCCTCTGGTTCCGTTGCCACCGCTCTGGCGGTTGGAACTGACCGGCCCGCCCTCTTGAAACGGACATCCCTGTGCAGCCCAAAACAGTCGCCGCCATGGCCTCAGGTCGCCGTACCATTCTAGGTGCTGGGGCGCTCCGCCTGCCGGTGCTGGGCCTTTTGCTCCTCGCCTGTACTGCTGAAGACCGGAATGGCGGGAATCCTCCGCCACCGAATCTTTCGCAGCTCATTCTGAACCCGACCAGCGTCGGCTTCCAATTCACGCCGGGTGGAGCGGCCCCTGCGCCCCAGGCGATCGGGCTCAATGGCACAGCCGGTTCCGTGACCGCGCTTGTGATCGGCACCATCCTCTACAGCCCGATCTCTTCGGGCTGGCTGGCGGCTGATTTCAGCAGTGCCCTCCCCGAGACCCCGAACAACCTCGTCCTGACTGCGTCCCCTCCGGCGGACCTGCTTCCGGGCACCTACGTCGCCTCCGTCCCCATCGGGTCGACGGTCACCGGAGTCACGACGCAGTACATGATTGCCACCCTGACGGTGGATTCCATTCCCGCGATCGACGCCTCGCCCTCGAGCGTCAGCATCGCGGTGCAGCAGGGCGGTGCCAATCCCGCGCCGCAGTTCGTGAACATCGACAACGCGGGGTCGGGTACCCTGAGCGGTCTCTCGATCGGTACGGTGTCGTACGACTCGGCCGCCAGCGGGTGGCTCGCCGCGAGCCTCAATCAGACCACGGCGCCAGCCACCCTGACGATTCAAGCGACCACCGGCACGCTCGCCGCCGGTACCTATGTGGCGCAGGTCCCGGTCCGGTCTTCGATCGCGGGGGTCGCGCCCGACACCATCACTGTGAGCCTGGGCGTCAGCGCCATCGCAACGCCGCCGACAATCGTGCTGTCGCCGACGGTGCGCTCCGTGAGTGCGGTGCAGGGCGGAGCGAACCCCTCACCTCAGAATGTTGGCGTGTCCAACGGCGGCGGTGGCACACTGGGCGGTCTCTCCATGGGCGCCACGACCTACGGCGCGGGGGCCAATGGCTGGCTGACGGTTTCCATAAGTCAGGCGACCGCGCCAGCGCTGGTGATCGCGCAGGCGGCGACCGGCGTGCTGGTGCCAGGTACCTACACCGCGACGGTCGCCGTGGTCTCCTCTCAGGCAGGTGTCACACAAAAGACCTTTCAGGTGAACTTCACCGTCAGCGCGGCGGTGACGCCGCCCAAGGTCAACCTCGCCCCCGCGGCGCCGAGCTTCAGTGCCAATGTGGGCGGGGCCAGCCCGACACCGATCGCTGTGGCGGTGACCAACGGTGGTGGCGGAACGCTGGGGTCGCTGTCCCTGGGGGCAACGCAGTACGGTGCCGGCGCTACGGGCTGGCTCGCCGCGGCGCTCAGCAATACCACCGCTCCCGCGACGATTACGCTGACGCCGACTGTGGGGGCGCTTGCAGTGGGCACCTACACCGCGACGATCCCGGTGAACTCCGGGGTGCCCGGAGCGATCACCGACACCTTGCAGATCACTTTGCAAGTTTTCGGGCTCCCCGTACCACCAGCGATCGGGTTGGCACCAACCAGCGTGAGTCTCGCCGCAACGGTGGGGGGCGCCAATCCGGCGGCCCGCGTTGTGTCTGTCACCAACTCGGGTGCGGGCGTTCTGACCGGGCTCGGCGTCGGGACCATTACCTATGGCTCCGGGGGATCGGGCTGGCTGTCCGCCACGCTCAACCAGACCACCGCGCCGGCCAACCTGACGCTGCAGGCAACCACTGGGGCGCTGACTGCCCGCACATACACAGCGACTGTACCGGTGACCTCGGGCGTTGCCAGCAACAGCCCGCGGAACGTCACCGTGACCTTTACGGTGAGCAGCGCACCGAGTTTGGTGCTGTCGCCGACCAGCCAGACATTCACCGGGACTACGGGTCAGCCCAATCCGACACCAAAGACCGTCAACGTCACGAACGGCGGAGCGGGGACCCTGACCGGCCTCACCGCCGGCCCGGTCAGTTATGGTGCGGGCCAGCCGACCGGGTGGCTAACCACATCGCTCAGTACCACGACCTCGCCGTCTACCCTGATCCTCACACCAGTCACTGGGGCGCTCACCGCCGGGAGTTACACGGCGACGGTGCCGGTCGCGACGACGACCGCGGGGGTCGCCAGCCAGAGCGTTGCCGTCACCTTCCTCGTTGGCGCACCATCCGGTTCGATCTCGAAACTCCAAGGTGACAACCAGTCTGGCCTGGTCAACTCCACGCTCCCCGTCACGCTCAAGGCCCGCATCTTTGACCAGGCCGGGAACCCAAGTGTCGGGACGTCGGTCGTGTGGCAGGTCAATAACGGCGGGACGCTGTCGAGCGTCGTTTCCACCTCGAACAGCATTGGGGAGGTCAGCGCGATCTGGAAGGTGGGCCCGCTGGCGGGCATCCATACCGTTGTGCTCTCGGCGGCCGGCCTACCCTCGGTTACCTTTCAGGCCGACGTCCTGCTGCCGTCGAATCCGGGCTCGCATCCGAATGAGCCGGCGGGTTTTGTGGCATTCGCCGAGAACAATTTTTCCATCCTGCCTGCGACCACTCGGACGGCGAACAGCATTCAGGGCCTCTGGTACAGGGCTGCGAACTATGCCCCGGCCAATCTGACCGTGATCACGCCGGACCTGACCGCACCCGAGAGCCAGCCCAACGTGCTCCGCACGGTGTACCCCACCGGCTTCGTGGCGGGCCGCGGCCCGGTCTATGTTGAGGGCTGGGATGGGACACTGTCCGCCCAGAAGAGCAAGCTCTACGTGTCGGTCTGGATCAAGATTGCCGACTCGGTCTTCGAGGCGGCACCTGCGGTGACCAAGCTTGGATTCATCGGCTACGGTCAGGCGTCGTCGATAGGAGTGAACCAGGGTTTCTTCTATATTCCGAATGGGCTGCCGCCGACGATCGCAAGTAGATTCAAGCTGGGCTTCATTCAGCAGAATCATGTCTCCCGCGGCATCCCACAGAACGTAAATGCCACCGCGCTCATGACTTGCAACGTGTGGCATCAATGGGAGGCGGTCCTCGAGTTGAATACGCTGGGTCAGGCGAATGGGATCTTGAAGATGTGGATTGATGGGATCAAGATCCTCGACTACAGTGACATGGTCTACATCACGAACGGCAACACCAACAAGTTCACCCGGTACACCTGGAATCCAACCTGGGGTGGTCTGGGCGCGACGAAGACCAGGACGGACAAGATCGACCTCGATCATGTATACCTTTCCGGTGTGCCGTGATCCGCTGTCTCGGAACTCGCTTGGCGGTGCTGGCTGCTCTGCTCGGGACCGGCACTCTCGATGCCCAGCAGCCCGCGGATGGCCCCGAGGCGCGCAACCCCTCACCCTGCACGGGGGACGCAGAAGGGGAGCGATCTACAGCGGGCCGATCGATGGGCCACCCGAATGAACCGGCAGGTTACAAGAGCTTCGCCGCATACGACGCCTGCTATTTTCCGGTCGATTCGCGCGACGAGCGTCCCCACCTCGGCGAATGGCGAATGGACCGTAAGGGCCGCATGCAGAATATGCGGCTGATTGCAGATCCGACCGCGCCAGGTTCACCTCCCGGCGTAATCGTGACCCGCTACCCCAAGGGATTTGAGGCGGGCCGGGGCCCGGTCTACTGGAACGGGTGGGACAGCGCCGGAAGCATGCGGGGTCAGAAGCGCGAACTCTATGTCTCCATGTGGATCAAGCTGGACGGGGAGGATTTCGAGGCCGCCCCCGCAGTGACAAAACTGGGCTTCATCGGGTATGGCCAGAATCCCGAGCGCGTCGGCGTCAACCAGGGCTTCTTTTACATTCCAAACGGTCGGCCACCGAGAATCGCGCCGCGTTTCAAGCTGGGGTTCATTCAGCAGAATCATGTTTCCGGCAGCCTCCAGCAGAACACTGAGCGGCGCCCCGTGATGACCGCCGGGCGCTGGCATCATTGGGAAGCGGTACTCCGATTGAACGACATGGGGCGAGCGAACGGCTCCTTTCAGATGTGGGTTGATGGCACGCAAATCATGAGTCATCGCGATGTCGTCTACCGGACTGCCGCTCAGCCCAACGGCTTCACGATGTTCACCTGGAACCCCACCTGGGGTGGTCTCCATGCGACGAAGACGCGGGAAGACCGAATCCTCATCGACGACGTGTACCTCTCAGGGATCGACCTGAACGCCGACGGCCGTCGGTCCGCCGAGTGAGCCCCTCCTGATGCCGCTGCTGGTCCAGGGCATCATCGTCGTCGCCCTGACCCCGGTGGCACTTCTCCTACTCCTGCCACTCGCGTCGGAAGCGCTCTCGCTCGGGCGGCAGCTGTTCGGATCGGCGCACCGCCCGCCGGCGAGTGGCGGGGAGGCGCGCTTGGTTTTTCTGGTGCCCGCGCACAACGAATCCGGCATGATCTCCGCCTGCGCCGCTTCGCTGGTCGCGATGGAGTACCCCGTCGCCCTCCGCCGCATCGTCGTGATCGCCGACAACTGTTCGGACCAGACCGCCGACCTGGCACGCGCCGCCGGGGCAGAGTGTCTCGAGCGTACGGCGCCAACCGAGGGCGGCAAGCCGCGCGCACTCGCCTGGGCCGTAGAGCAGCTGGACCTGTTGGCCTGGGATGCCTGCGTCGTCATCGATGCGGATACAGTGGTGACGCCTGGGTTTGCCAGCGCACTTGCTGCACGGATGCCGCTGCGCGACCGGGCGGTGCAGGCCTACTTCGGGCCGATGAACGAAATGGAGACCGGCCTGACTCGGCTTGCAGGAGTTCTGGCCCGTGTACGCTACGAGGTGACCTATCCGCTCAAGGCTCGTGTCGGCCTGAACTGCCCGCTTACTGGCAATGGGATGTGCCTCGGTGCAGGGATACTGGCCGACGGGGGATGGCGCCATTTCTCGATCACGGAAAACTGGGAGCTCTACGCCGATTACACCGCGCGTGGGATTCCCATCGATTACGCGCGCGACGCGCTGCTGCGTTCACATGAAGCGCCGACGATGGGGCAGGGCGCCACGCAGCGGAGTCGCTGGATGGCCGGCCGGCTGCATGTGCTGGGGGACTACTGGCGGGCCCTGGCGAGTAGCCCACGCATCGGTCTGGCCCAGAAGCTGGATGCCTTCGCCGAACTGGCGGGCCTGAGTCCTGTCCTCCACGTCGTGATCGCCCTGACGCTTGCGGCGCTCGCCTCGCTGCTGCTCGCTTCGCCGCTGAGCACAATTGTCTTCTGGGCTGCCGCCGCCTCGCTCCTCCCGCTCACGCTCTCCGTGCTCATCGTGCTGGCCCGCCACCCCGAGCCGTGGCGTACCGTGGCCGCCTTCAGCATTCTGCCGTTCTACGCCGTATGGCGAGCCCTGACCGCGGCCCGCACGCTCTTCAGTCTCAACGACCGCACCTGGCGGAAGACCGAACGGCAAGACCGCGTCTAACCGCGTTCGCCTGAGATCGACAGATAGAGGGCACGCAGCTGCGCTCCGATGTGCTCCCACCTATAGCTTGACTCTGCCAGTTGACGGCCGGCGGCGCCAAGTCGAGTGGCCAGCGTGGCGTCGTTCAGGACTGCAAGCAGTGCGGCGGCAAAATCGCCGGGCGTGTCTCGAAGCAACAGCTCTGCTCCATCGCTGCAACTCAGCCCCTCTGCGCCGATTGTGGTTGACACGATGGGCCGGCCTATCGCCCAGGCATCGAGGATCTTGATTCTTGTGCCGCCGCCCACCCGGAGCGGCGCGATGACGCAGGCGGCCTCCCGGAGGAACGGGCGGACATCTTCGACATGCCCGGTCGTCTCGACTCCAAGGCTCGCGGCCAGCCGGCGCACATCCTCGGTCACCCGGCCCACCCAGCGAACCGGAAGCTCGGGACGCTCTCGCCGCACCAGCGGCAGAATCTCCCGGGCGAACCAGAGCATCCCATCCCGGTTGGGGAACCAGTCGCTCCCCCCCACAAAGACAACCGCGCTACCACGCCCAGGGGCAGGCGCAAAGAACGTGGTGTCCACCCCATTCGGCACGACAGCGATCGGCGCCATCGGCGACTCCCACCGAATCGTCGCGGCATCAAGTTCCGACACCACCACGTTCAGCGCCACGGCCGGAGCCCAGCGCCGCTCCTCCGCCTGCATGAGCGCCGCCTGATGCTGGAGATACCAGCGCCGGGGTCCAAACGGTGTAAAGCCGGCCCGCCGGCGCAGCAGGCCCGACTGGATATCGTGATGGGTGCAGGCGAGCGGCGCCTGAGTGATGAGCGGAAAATAGCCCGCGAGATCCAGACTGTCGGCGTGGACCAGCGCCCACGGTTCCTGCAGCCATTGGGTGAGCTTCCGCCGAAAGGCGGCCGACTCATACACATACCGGGTATAGACTCGGCGCTGCAGGACGCTCCGGGCATGGTCGCCGAGCCAGCGGAGCCGGTCATGCTCCTGCGGGATCGGGAAGGCCTCCACTCGGGCCAGTGGGCTCAGCCCGGCGACACCCCGCTCGAGTGCCGTCGTCTCACGCCGGGCGAAGCAGAGTGCGGTGATGTCAAACGCCCGGGCCAATTCCTGCAGAATATGAAACGTCCTGACCTTGACGCCGCCATCGGGAGGAAAGGGCAGGGTCTGGGACAGGAAGAGCAGTCGGGGCTTGTCAGCCAGAGGACGTGGCATCCCGGCCGGAACCGTCGAACATCGAGGCCAGCCGCACTGCGCCGGCGGGATCGATACGCTCGACCGAAAACACCTTGGCGACGTTGATGGCGGGCTTGCCGGGCCGGAGGATCTTCTGCAGCAGCAGCGCGCCCCACGAGAGCGGATGCACCAGCAGCATCGGCAGCCAGATCACGCTGAGGTCTGGATTGTTCTTTCGCAGTGCGGCGACGAGGCTCCGCTTGGTCGGGAGGGCGGGGTCCACCAGGTTCACCACCGCCGGCGCATCGGGAAAGTGATCCACCGCCCAGGTGATGGCCTGGGCGCAGAAGCTCAGGTCGACGGTGCCGAGCCTGTCGCCCGGCGAGCCGATGGCGACAAAGAAATTGCCCAGCCGCTTCCCCAGCCGGCCCGGTGGGTCGAAGTCCCGGTAGTCCACGATAGCCGCCGGCCGCATCACCTTCACCTCCAGCCCGAGCTCGGTGCCTAACTTGAGCACTAGGCGCTCCGATTCGAGCTTGCCCCACACATAGGGACCCGAGCCTCGGCTGTCCGGCTCCAGCGGCGTGTCGTCCCGGGTGGGTCCGGCGGACTTGCTGAGTACCGCGAGGCTGCTGACATGAATAAAGCGGCGTACACCGGCGGCGGCTGCGGCGCGGATGACATGCTCCGCCGCGTCAATCGAGTTGCGCTGATGCTGTTCCCAGCCTCCCGCCGTCTCCGCCGCCGCATGCACCACCGCCGCCGCGTTGGCAAAGTGCGCCGGTTCGAGTGGCGCGCCGAGATCGGTCACCAGATAGCGCGCCCCGGCGATCTGCTCCCACGCCGGCGGGTCCCGCCGGGCGAGCACGGTGACTGGGTGACCGGCCGCGACCAGTTGGCGGGCGACCTCCCTGCCCAGAAAGCCGGTGCCCCCGGTGAGCACCACCGGCGCACCCGGCAGCGTGAGGTGTGCCGCAGGGCGGATCCGCTCCTGGAAGGCACGGAGCTCGTGCGAGACCCGCTCGCAGATCTCCACCGTGCCGAGAATGTTTTCCGGCGAGACCGGTGAGGGCTGCCCCGTCCTGATCGCGTCGTACAGCGCCGCGAACAGCTCGGTCAGTCCGGGGTAGCTCCGCTGTCCGCCGAGGAACCGGCGCGCCATCGAGCGGGTGGTGTCCGCGAGCAACTGGCGTGACTGGCGGTACGGGGCAAAGAGCTTGTCGATGCCGGAGGTGCCCGGTCCGATGCTGCGCTGCACCGTGCTGCGGACAAAGTCGGCGTGCAGTGTGCCGTTGGTGCCGGTGAGCCGCAGCCAGTTGTCCACCGGCCGGCCCTCCAGCGTCACCACGAGATTGCCGGTGACCATTCCCTTTCGCACCAGGGCGTGCACCGTCCCGGCCGGTCCGACTTCCACGCTCAGCAGCTCCGGCTTTTCGCCCGGCTCCCCTGCGAGGGCGTCGAGCAGGAGATAGACCGGATGGGGCAGGATGTCGAGCAGTTGCAAATCTGCCCGGAGCGGGGTCCGCCCGTCGGGGGTGCGCCGGGTAGTGCGGAAGGCAAAATAGCTCTCGATATGGACCAGCCGTCCCAGTGCGGGGCGGTACTGCCGCAGCACCCGGGCCGGTGGTTCGTACATGAGCTGGTGGCCGGCGCAGACCAGCAGGTTCCGGCTCGCGGTTCAAGCCGCGCATCATCATCCGGGCCCACTCGGAGTGAGTC
>JANOFA010000482.1:0-5017 GCA_031413355.1 Gemmatimonadota bacterium
GGTGCACTCCGCCATCAACTGCACGCGGCCGATTCGCTCCGCCACCGCGCGCGCCTCGCGGGCGACAACCACCGCTGCGGCGGGATCTCCCCGTCGAAGAGCCAGCAAGCCGCGCAGCCGGCCGGCATCGGCGAGCCCGACTTCATCCGTCGCGTCCTGTACCAGCTGATCCGCCCGCGTCAGCTCTCGCTCGGCGAGGCCCAGCTCGTCTCGGAGAAGGTGGAACTCGACCCGTCCCATGACCGCGAGCGCCAGCAGCTCGGGTTCTCCCACCTGTTCCGCATGCCGCACCGCCTGCAGTGACGAGTCCTCGGCGTCCTCCCAGTCCCCTCGCTGCCGGTACGTGAGTCCGAGGTTGTGATACGTCTGCGCCGTCCCGCGACGATCGCCCAGCCGCTGGTACTCCAGCAGTGCCGAACGATAGAGGCTCAGGGCGAGATCGGGGCGGCTTTGCAGGTGGGCGACGGAGGCCAGGTTGTTCGAGGCGTGCGCCGCCATACGGGTATCCTCGAGGACGCGGGCCTGATCGAGCGCCTCGCCGAAACACCGCTCGGCATCGTCCAGCCGGCCCTGCTCGAAGGCGATCGCGCCGAGCAGGTTCATGGCCCGCATGCGGCCGTCGCTGTCCGCCCGGCGGCGGAACTGGTCCAGCGCCGCCTCCGCGTGGGTCACACCTAGGCCGTACTCACCGATGCGGGTTGCCGCGGTGGCGGAGAGCAGCTCCACCTCCGGCCGACCGGCGGCATCCGGACCCCAGCGCGACTGCGCATCAAGCGCCTCCCGGAAACGCCCCGCTTCCACGAGTTGGCGCAGCTCGCGGGAGGGATCGGGGAGGTCGGGAGGTGTCGTCATGAAATGGGCCGTTAGCCGTTAGCCGTTGGCTGTTGGTCGCCAGCCATCAACTGGCTCGCCGGCAGCTCAGGGTGGGCGCCGCTCCTAGTACGCAATGGCATAGCGGCTGAAGCCGGTCAATTTGGCTTCGATCTCGTTGTCGTCCTCGAGCTTGGCGGTACCAACCTGCACAAAGTCGTCGCCGGGGTTCTCCTGCCGCCAGATGTCGATCTGATCCTCGACGAGGCCGTCATCCACGTCCACATCGCCGTCATCGTCGAGGTCGTCGCCCGCCTGTCCATACTCGATCTTGAGTTCCGCTTCCTCACCCTGGGTGAACAGGAGGCCGGACGGCCGCAGATCGAACAGTATCGAGTCGCTTCCCACCCACTTGATCGAGATGAACACCGAGTCGCCATTGGCGATGAGAGTGTTGTCCGGTCGCCGAAGCAGGCTGAGCTTCTTCAGCGTGAGCGAGATGAACTCCTCTCGCTGGCCCGCGCACCCCGCAGCCGTCGTCGGGAACTCGAGCGCGATCGTCGAATCCTGCCCATTGGGATCCTTGGTGAACCAGGCCCCGATGCTGTCGGCGCACAGCGTGGGCGCGGTGTCAGCCAACAGGATGTAACTCAGCTCACCTGCCGGCGTGCCGCCGTTCCCACCTCCGGTGGAATCGGCGCAGGCGACGGCCCCCGCGAGCAGCGCGGTGGCGAGCAGTGAGGGTGCCGGGCGGAGGCGGGTCATAAGGCGTTCCTCGTCAAAGTGGGCGACCCCTGAGGGCACCCGTCCATGTGTTGCTCAGACATCGTCATCGATCTTTCCCTCCAGAATCCGCTGCAGCCGGGGCCGCGAAATGCCGAGGCGACGTGCGGTCTCGCTCTTGTTGCCATGCACCAGCTTCAGTGTTGCCTCCACCGCGGCGACGGTGATCTGCCGCAACGTGGCCGGAAACGGCAGCGCGCCATCATTGCCCGGCGACTCGGCCGCACGGCGGCTCGGCGGGTCCACAAGCTCGAAAGCTCCCGGTGGAGAAAGCACCAGCGCGCGCTCGATCACATTACGAAGCTCCCGCACGTTACCCGGCCAGCTGTGCTGTTGCAGTGCCGCCCGCACGCCGACGGAGAGTTCCGGCAGCGGCAGGCTGTACTGCTTGGCCAGGCGGGCCAGGAACGACTCCGCGAGAATCTCCAGGTCCTCACCACGGTCCCTGAGCGGCGGCAAGGTCAGTGCGACGACGTTCAGGCGGTAGAAGAGGTCCTCACGGAACTCGCCGCGGGCGACCGCAGCCGCCAGGTCCACATGGGTGGCCCCGATCACCCGCACATCCACTTTACGGGTCTGCTGTCCGCCGACCCGGCGGATCTCCCGGCTTTCCAGCGCCCGCAGCAGCTTGGGCTGCAAGTCGAGCGGCAGATGACCGACCTCATCCAGAAACACGGTGCCGCCATGCGCCAGCTCCATCAGGCCCGGCTTGGCACTGACCGCGCCGGTGAAAGCGCCCTTCTCGTGGCCGAACAGCTCGCTCTCCAGCAGATTCGCCGGAATCGCGGCGCAGTTGATCTCGACGAACGGCTCGGCGGCGCGCGGACTGTCGTAGTGCAACGCACGGGCGAGCAGTTCCTTGCCCGTCCCGGTCTCGCCCCCGATCAGCACGGTGACGTCGCGGTGCTTCGCCACGCGCCGGGCCTGGTCGAGGGTGCGGTGCAGCGCCGGACTCCTGCCCACGATGGCATCGAAGCCGGTGAGTCTGCGTTCCTCGGCGGCGAACGTCGCCGCTGCATCCCGGGCTTTCGCCTCGTGGCGCTCCCGCTCCAGCGAGCGGCGCAGCAGGCCGAGATCACCCGGGAGCGCGAAATAGTCGCGAGCGCCTCGTTGAAGTGCCACCGCCGCGAGCCGATGATCCGCGCCGGCCCCGACGATGTATCGGGGCGGACCGCCAGGCGGGAGCGTGCCGAGCACATCGAGGGCTGCACTCTCCGATCCACCGGCCATCAGCAGGACACAGGCGCTCCCGGCCGGTGCCCGTTCCCCCTCCCCCGGCCGCCAGTCGACGAGCTCTGCCCCGAGATCGGCCGCGAGGTCGGCGATCGTGGTGCGGAAGCTGTCCGTGAGGCGCACGGCGGTAATCATCCAGGTGCTCGGGGTCAGTGCTCAGCTCCAATTTCTGGCGGGGTACGGGGACGGGCGGCCAGCGCCGATCCCCACCCACCGCCGTTCGTGCTCAGTCCTCGTCGCCGGGACCGTCGTGGCCATCGCGGTCGTCATCGCGAAAGGCGCGGAACGAGTCCTTGATATTGTCCTTCACCAGATTGTCGTTCGACCCGCCCTTGTTTCCGCTGTTCGGATCGACCAGCCCACCGGCGCCATCGCTGAACCAATTGCTCAGGTCCACATCGATGGTAATGTCGACGTTGGTGACCGAGTCCCCCACCACAATCGGCGGCACGAGGTCCATCCGCTGCTGGGCGTTCAGGTCGGTCACGAAGGCAAACGGCTGGCCGTTGAATGTACCGACCGCGCGGATACTCACCTTGTTGAACTCGGGATGCGCGGCGACGAATGCCACGTCCTTCGCGTCGCCATCATCCTCCGGCTTGTGGATCTTGATGCGGAGCTGGTCGTAGCTGCCGGTGTCCACCCCAACGCTGAAGCCGCGGGTCACGCCACCGCCGAGCGGCAGGTCCAGCAGATACGGGCCGGCGTTGAAGGACTCGCAGCCATCATGTTCGCCGTCGTTGCCGTCATCATCGCTGTCGCCACTCTCGCCCTCGTCGTGCCGGCTGGAAGCCAGGAGCGAGCCCGATGAGTCACCGTCCTCGTGATCGCACAGGTCCTCGTTGAGCCGCTGGAACTTGATGTCGCGCAGTACGATCTGGACCGTGTCAATCACCAGGGTGTCGGTCGGCGAAGTCAGGGTATCGCCCCGGAGCCCGCCGAGGGTGGCGCTCTCGGTGGCGAGGTTGAAGGTCACCTGCGTCCCGGTGCTGGGACCGGCCGAGGTGCCGTTGCACGCCGCGAGGGCGGTCAGGGCCCCAAGGGCTGAGAGACGGGAGGTGCGGGTCATGGGGTCACTCCTCAATCGGGTCGGTGGTACTGCTGCTGTCGGCCCATTAAAAAGCAAGCTGGGTGCCGCCCGGTTGGGAAGTGTAACTCATTGTCCTGTAGATGTTTTCATGAAATTGACTCACTCTCGCCTCGATCCATTACGAGGCGATTGAATCAAAACGTTACAACTCGTGGGGCTCCATGTGAATGAGGACTCCGGCCACGAGCGGAACGCGCTGGCGGATGGCGCTCTTCACCCGGCCGCTCAGGATGTGAGCGTCCTGCAGGGAGAGTGTGGGATCGGCCTGGACGTGGAGGTCAACGAAGTAGCTGAGGCCGACCTTCCGGACCTTGAGCTTCTCGATAGCGCGGACATCGGCGGTGCCGGTTGCAGCGGCCGCGATTTCATCGAGCAGTTCTGTGGCGGGGCTGCGGTCCATGAGATCGTGGATTGCGGGTGTCATGAGGCGGATGGCGTTGACGACGATCACGCAGGCGGCGGCGAGCGCCGCCCAGTCGTCGGCCTGTTCCCAGCCGGGACCGCCGATCAGGGCGACGCTGATGCCGATGAAGGCGGCGACCGAAGTGATGGCATCGCTCCGGTGATGCCAGGCGTCAGCCTTGACCGCGGTGCTGGAGACTTCCTCGCTCACGGCCAGCACGCGGCGGAAGAGCACCTCTTTGACGGCGATGACTCCCACCAGCACGAACAGAGTGAAGGGCGCCGGCGTGTGGTGGGGGGTGTGGATCTCGCGGACCGCTTCGACCGAGATGCCGGCGGCGGCCGCCAGCAGCAGGAGTGCGACCACAGCGGCGGCGAGCGGTTCTGCCTTGCCGTACCCGAACGGATAGGCGTTATCCGGATCGCGGGTGGCAATGCGGAGTCCGCTCCACACGATCAGTGAAGAGAAAATATCGGCGATCGACTCCACCGCGTCGGCGATCAGCACGTAGGCATTGCCGACAATGCCGGCGATGAGCTTGATACTGGCGAGGACGGCGTTGATGAGCAGGCCGGCCTGGGTGGTGCGAATGGCGCGCGCGGCTCGGGCAGCCGGCGAGGCGGCGTCGGTCATGGGAGGAAGCTAGGGGAGACAGTTGGCAGGTGGCAGGGAGCAGGTGGCAGGGGGGTAGGCGATAG
>JANOFA010000483.1:0-1381 GCA_031413355.1 Gemmatimonadota bacterium
ATTCACGCCCGAATTGCTGGTCGCGAGAGTATCCGAGGCGATCGCGGCGGTCGAGCGGAGCGAATGGGAGCGGGCGTAGGTACCACGCGGCACAGGCAGAAGAAACAGCCCCCCGGTTTTCACCGGGAGGCTGCTGGTTACTGCGGTACTGCTTGCGACGAACCGGGCGCCTGGCTCAGTTCTCGACCAGAATCAGGTACTTCTCCGCACCCCAGAACTGCTTCGGCGCGGTGATATGAAGCTGGCCGGTGAGCTTGCCGTCCTGCACACTGCTGGAATCAACGGCGGTGAGATCCTGGCGCGACACCAGCTTGTATTCCCGGTCGGCGCGCGGCAGGGCGATGCTGGTCGCGGTGTTCATGTCGACCGCGGTGAACAGCGCCGGATCGAGGGTGCGCGCCGGGTGCAGCTGCTTGCCGCCGAAGAAGAGGAACTTCTTCCCTTCCTTGGTGACGACACCCTTCTCGATCAGTTCATCCTCGGTGCCGGCGATGTAGTAGACCGTGTTCCTGTAGCTGGTCAGGTTCGACACGGTGTCGGACAGCGCGGTGTTGACGGCGGTGAGGCCGGCGTTCATCGCCCGGGCGGTGTCCAGGTCCTGCGTCAGGCCGGCGATCTGCACCGACTGGGAGTCGATGATCGAGCGCAGCTCGGTCTCGGTCCGGAGCGTGGTCGCCTGCAGGCTGTCAATGCTCACCTTGTACGATTCGATCTGGCTGAGCAGGGTGGTGTTGCGACCCGACAGGGAACGGGCGCGCTGGGTGCTCTGCTCCAGCCGCTGCTCGGTCTCATTGAGCCGGGCGACGAGCGCCTGCACCCGGTCGAGGGCCGCGGTCCGTGCGGCACGATCGCGCTCCGCCGGGCTCGCACCCTCGGTCGTCCCTGCGGTCGTGACCAGGGCGGTGCGGGCCTTGGCCAGCTCCTCGTTCACGCCGTTGACGAACTTGGAGGTCTCGAGGACCTCGGTGATCAGGCTGTCCTTCTCGGCCGCCAGGGCCTGGGCATCGGACAACGCCTTTGCGAGTTCTTCCTTGTTCTGATTGCAGGCCAGGGCCAGGATCAACGGCATCACCCAAAGGGAGCGACGCATAGCTACCACCTCCACAGGAGTCCAGTGCGTGAGGGCCCTTCTGGCCCGTCACGACCGCACACGGTAAGGGTGGGCCGAAGCCCCCGTGTGCAAGGTGGGCGAATGTTATACGGATGATTTCTGGTCGCCAGTGACCCGGCTCACAGGGGAGCGTGACAATCCTGATATGGAGGGAAGCCGACAGCCGACAGCTGACAGCTGACAGCTCGCAAGTGGCAGGTGGCAGGTGGCAGGGAGCAGGGAGCAGGCGGTAGGCGGCGGCGGGTGGCGGCGGGTGGCGGCGAGCTGAAC
>JANOFA010000484.1:0-5697 GCA_031413355.1 Gemmatimonadota bacterium
GACTTATCTTTGAACTGCGTCATCCGCTCCAGCTCGCCGATCGGCGTCACTGTATTGAAAAGCCACTGCAGTTCGGAGTGCTCGGGCACGTGGGACTGGACAAAGAGCGTGACCCGCTCGGGATCCACCCCCGACGCGAGCAGACCCACCGCCATCTCCCAGGTCCGGCGCGCGAGCGTGGCGGCGTCGTACCGGGCGGTGATCGCGTGGAGATCGACGACGCAGTAGAGACAGTCATATGATTGCTGCAGCCGGACCCAGTTCTGGACCGCGCCGAGCCAGTTGCCGATATGGAGCTCGCCGGAGGGCTGGACACCGGAGAAGATGCGTGGCATGCGGCAAGCTATCCAGCCAAAGGGGACATTGCAAGATGCCGTCGGCCAACGACTTACTGAATATTGCGGTGCAGGCAGCGACCGAGGCGGGGATCTACCTGCGCGGGGTGGCTCGCCCCGGCCCGGAGGCCTGGACCTCCAAGGGCAAAGCGGATTGGGCGACGGAAGTTGATGCGCACGCCGAGCGCCTGATCAGTGGGATCATCATGGCGGCGACCCCGGCGGCGCGCATTGTCGGCGAGGAACTCGCGCCCGAGGTGGTGCACGACGGATTGGTCTGGATCGTGGATCCGCTGGATGGGACCACCAATTTCCTCCATGGCTTTCCGGCATTCGCGGTTTCGATCGCTGCGGCGGTCGATGGTGTGCTGCAGGCCGGAGCGGTGCTCCACGTGCCACTCACTCGCCTGACGACTGCCACGCGCGGTGGCGGGACCCGGGAGGATGGCGCGCGGGTGCAGGTATCGCCCATCACCGACCCGGCCCATGCCCTGATCGGCACCGGATTTCCCTTCAAGGATTTCACCCGCATCGAAGAGTATCTCGGCCAGCTCCGGCGCGTGAGCGCCGCGGCGACAGGGGTCCGCCGTCCCGGCTCCGCTGCGATCGATCTCGCGGATGTGGCGGCGGGACGGTTCGAGGGTTTCTGGGAGCAGCGGCTGTCGGCCTGGGATATCGCAGCGGGCACGCTGCTGGTTCGTGAAGCCGGTGGCCGGGTCACGGACTACACTGGGCGGGACATCGGCATCGAGCACGGGGAGATCGCTGCTGGCAGCGCCGCGATTCACCCCTGGTTGCTCCAGCTGCTTGCAGCGCAGGTTGAGGGCCCCGCCCCGTCGGTGGCACAATTCACCGAGCGCGTCGCCGAGCGGACGCCGGCGCCGGGCGGTGGCGCAGTCGCTGCGACGGTGGCCGCACTGGCGGCGGCGCTGGTCACCATGGTTGGACGCCTGGCCGACAGGGCCGGGCCCGAGTCGGGAGTCAGCCAGCTGATCGAACAGGGCGAACGACTGCGACTGGGATTGCTTGACCTCGCCGAGACGGATGCCGTCGCCTACGGGCGGGTGATCAGCGCGCGGAGAGGCCGGGAGGCGGGCGAGGAGGAGTTGCGGCTGGCCTGGGACGGTGCAGCGCGGGTGCCGGCCGATGTCATCCGCGCGGCGCGCGATGTGGCGTTGCTTGCCCGCCGTGCCGCGCACGCCGGCCCCCCCGCTGCCCTGGGGGATGCGGTCATGGCCGCCTTGCTCGCCGCCGCTGCTGCCGCGGGGTCGATGATCAATCTGCGACTCAACACGGTCGCCGCAGGACACCCGGCACAGCTCCGGTTGCTGGTGCAGGAGGCGGAACTGCTGTTGCGGGAGACGCAGCGCGCCACGGCGGATACGCGGCTGCTGCTGGAAGAGCGGCTGCGGGGGTAGCGGCGCCCATCCAGGCGGAAATTGGGTGGGAAGCAGGGGCGGATTGTACGGGTCGCATGCATGCGACCTCTACGACCCGCCCCCGGCTCAAACCTTCGCCTAGTTTCCGACCGCGCGGTTCACCTCGCGCGCCGCCTCGACGAGGACCCGTCGCTGGGCGGGGGTGGTGGTGAGCGAAGCCGCGTCGTTCGTGATCGTCGCGGCAAGATCGTCCAGCGCCGCCGGTCGCAGCCGATCCACGATGACGAGCGCCGCGAGATAGGTGCCCAGCGGCGCGGGGTGGAAGCCGTCCGGGCCGAAGAAATCGAGCGTCGGATCCCGGCGCCAGCCCGCGCGCCAGGCATCACCGGCTGGCAGCAGCAACGCACCGGTGCTGTCGGCAGCGAGCCGGTAGGACGTGGCGACATCCTCGAAGAACGCCAGCCGCGAGCGGTCCGGCCACACCATCAGGAACGCGAGCGGCACCCCTGCCTCGCTCGCAATGCCGGCGAACCAGCGGGCCTCGGCCAAGAGCTGTACCCGGCTGTCCGGGAGCGAGGTTGGCCCCTGCTGCAGGATCACCAGGGTCCATCCCGCTTGCCGGATCGCCGTCTCCGCCTCCCCCCGCAAGCGGTGCTCCGTCAGGCTGTAATTGGGATACGCAATCCGGGTGACCTCGACGCGAGTCCCGCCGCCGCGGCTGGCGATCGAGTCCACCATGGCCGGGAGATCGTTGGTGTACGTCAGGCTGTTGCCGATGAAGAGAATCCGGAGCGCATCGGAGGGTGGAGAGGACGCTACCGGCGATTGACAGGCCGTCGCCAGGCCCACGGCTACCAGGCAGATTGAAACGAAGGGGCGCATGGCTCACCGTGGCGGGAGGGGGGAGAACACGCAACGGGTGACGCGCAGGCTGGCACCAGATTCACACGTCGGCGGCGGGCCTCACCCGGGTGAGGGCAGCGTGAGGATGCGGGGTCCTTCCCTGGTGATGGCGACGGTGTGCTCGAAATGGGCCGCGAGGCTCCCATCCGCGGTCACCACCGTCCACTTGTCAGGCAACGTGCGCGTGACGTAGTGCCCCGCGGTGATCATCGGCTCGATCGCGATGGTCATGCCCTCGAGGAGCCGCGGCCCCCGCTTGGTCTGACCATGGTTGGGAACCTGCGGCTCCTCGTGAAACTGGGTCCCGATGCCGTGCCCCACCAGCTCACGGACGACGCCGTACCCGGCTGCCTCCGCGAGCGTCTGGACGGCGTGGCCGATATCGCCGACATGATTCCCCACCGTGGCCGCGGCGATGCCCACCGCCAGACACTCGCGAGTGACGGCCAGCAACCGCTCTGCCGCGGGCGAGATCTCGCCGACCGGCGCGGTGGTCGCTCCGTCGGCGTGAAGCCCCTCCCGCTGCACCCCGACATCGATACTGACGATGCTCCCCTCCACCAGCACCCGCCGCGGGCTGGGGATGCCATGGACGATCTCCTCATTGATGGAGGTACAGAGGGTCTTGGGGAAGCCGTACAGGCCCTTGAAAGACGGCTTGGCTCCGGGGTGGCTGCGGATGAACTCCTCGGCGATGGTATCGAGGTCGTTCGTGCTCATGCCGGGGCGGACGCTGCGGGTGAGCAGCGCAAGCGTGTCGGCCACGATCTGACCGGCGCGGGCCATCGCCTCGACTTCACGGGGGGACTTGAGGGTGATCATGAGAGCCGTCAGCCGCCAGCCGTCGGCCATCAGCCCGGGAGGCTGACGGAGAACGCGAACGGCCGGTCCTACCTGCCGAGGATGGCCTGTACCCGATTGGCGATGTCGTCGATGGTACCGACCGCCGGGATCAGGTGAACGGTGCCCCGCTGGCGGTACCACGCCAGCACCGGCGCGGTCTGCTCGCGGTAGGCCTTGAGCCGGGTCGCGACCGCCTTGGGATCATCATCCGCCCGGCCCTCGACCATCAGCCGCTTCTCGATCCGGGCGATGATTTCGGCATCCGGCACATCGAAGAAAAGGACGTGATCCATCCGTCGGCCCAGCTCGTGAAGCACCGCCGTGACGGACTCCGCCTGCGGCACCGTCCGTACCACGCCGTCGAAGATGACGCCGTTTTTTGCTTCCGCCTTGGCCAGCTCGTCGCGCACAACACCCATGATGATGTCGTCGCTCACGAGCTGTCCGGCTTCCATGACCGCCTTGGCGCGCAGACCGACGGGCGTACCACGCTTCACGGCATCGCGCAGCAGGTCGCCGGTGGCGAACTTCGGCAGCCCGAGTCGCTCAGCCAGCCGCACGCCCTGCGTGCCTTTGCCGGCGCCCGGGGGACCGAGCAGGAGGATGTCCATGGCTGGTGTCGTTCGGGTGGATCAGTGGCAGCGGCGGTTCCGTAGGGGTCGCATATATGCGACCCCTACAGGAACCGCTGCTGCCGTCCGCGGAACTTGATGCGCCCCGTCTTCATGAAGCTGTCGTACTTCCGCAGCGTCAGGTGCTGCTGGATCTGGGCGATCGTATCGAGCAGCACGCCGACCACGATCAGCACCGAGGTCCCGCCGAACTGTTGCTGGAACCCGAGCTGCTTGGTCATCGTGACGGGAATGATCGCGATCAGGGCCAGGAACAGGGCGCCGGGCAGCGTCACCCGCGACAATACATTGTCGATGTAGTCGGCGGTGCTCGCGCCGGGCTTCACGCCGGGGATGAACCCACCCTGCTTCTTCAGGTTCTCCGCCAGATCCACCGAATTGAAGATGATGGAAGTGTAGAAGTAGCTGAACAGCAGGATCAGGATGCCGAATGTCAGGTCGTAGGGCAGCTCGCCGGGAGTGAAGAAGTCGGCAAAGGCGCGCAGCGCCGGATTCTGGGTGAAGCTGACGATGGTGCCCGGGACAATGATGATGGTCTGGGCAAAGACGATGGGCATCACGCCGGCGGTGATCAGCCGGATCGGGATAAAGGTCTTCTGCCCCTGGGTCATCCGGCCGCGTCCCATCACCTTGCGGGGGATCTGCACCGGGATGCGTCGGGCAGCGAGATGCATGGCCGTCACGGCGGCCACCACGGCCACCAGGATCAGCCCATACAGGATCACCTGACCGAAGGAGAGGGCCCCGCTGTTCCAGAAGCCGATCATGGTTACCAGGCCAGGCCAGAGCCGGTCGAGGATCGAGAACGTGATGAGCAGGCTCATCCCGTTGCCGATGCCGCGCTCGGTGATCTGCTCGCCGAGCCACATGACAAACACCGCACCGGTGGTCAGGACGACGACCATGGCGAGCCGGGTCCAGAAGGTGGGCACCGGGACCGCGCCGGGGATGCTCTCGGTGAAGATCGCGAAGGTGTAGGCCTGGGCCAGCGCGATCAGGACCGTGACATACCGGGTCCACTGGGTCAGCCAGCGGAAGCGCGAGCTGGATGAGAAGAACTACCGCCACTTTGCGGCGGGTCTGGAGCAATCCCGTTTCGATGAAGCGCTGAGTTCCGGCAAGCTGGCCAACATCAGTGTGGTCCAGTCCCCGTCACCGGCCGCTCCGAGTCAGGGCAAGCGGATGAAGATTGCCGGAATGGCGCTCGGGGCGGGCGTGCTCGGCGGCATTGGGCTCGCCTTGCTCATCGAGCTCATGCTGGATCATTCCGTGCGCCGCTCGAATCAATTGGAAACGTCACTGGCGCTTCCATTGCTCTCCGCCATTCCCCGGGTGCGAGTCGGTGCGCGCAAAGCGAGGCTGCAACTCGCCAACGGCTCTGCTGCAACCTCGGAGAAGGATGGGGGCCCGGACATCCCGGGCTGGTCGCCCGGACATCCCTTGCGCAGTCACATCGAGGCGCTGCGGGATCGCACGCTCATGCATTTTGAAGGCGATTTGCGCAAACCGAAGTTGATCGGTGTCACTGCCTGCCGTGAAGGTGCCGGGGCTACGACGATTGCGTGTGCCCTGGCTGCGGCACTGTCGGAATCGGCGGATGGCCGG
>JANOFA010000485.1:0-4825 GCA_031413355.1 Gemmatimonadota bacterium
AGCGCGAGTTCCAGTATCGCAAGCACAAGCCGTTCCCGAACCGCAATCCCCTTCTCAGCCCATCCGAGCAGGGAGAACTGCCCCGATCGGCCGACGGTGCTGGTATAGGTTCCCTGCAAAATGGCCCGGCCTCCGGATCCCCCGTCCGTCCGATCCGCCGCCGCCGTGAGCTGGCCGGCGTTGTACTGCGACACTCTGAGGAAACCGGGCGAATCCCAGTCCGCCGCGTAGAGCGTGAGCCCGCCCTCCAGCCGACTGGAACCGCCGAGCTGACGCCAGCCGCGCACCGCACCGTTGCCGTACCAGCTGCCACTATTGTCGCGCCAGCCGTTGGCTCGACGGCCATCTACCGCGACCACGAAGCCACCGCGGTCCGTCCGCCGCCCCGACCGCAACCAACCCTCGGTATCGCCGAAACTCGAACCACCGAGCGTGGCCGCGGTGCCCGAGGCATCCGGCGCGGTCGAGACCTCCACCACTCCGCCGAACGCGAAGTTGCCGTACAACGGGCTCACCGGCCCGTGAATCACACGCAACCCGCGCACCGCCGCGGGCGACAGGATGCTCCAGTCGGAATAGCCTTCAACGTGACCGTGAATCGGCAGATTGATCGGCACGCCATCGATGACGAACAGCACATCGGAGGAATGATCCGAGGTGAATCCCCGGATCACGACATCGGACGCCCAGCCGGGACCCTGCCCCTGGTCGTGCACCTCGATGCCGGCGGCGCGGCGGACCAGATCGTAGGCGTTGGCGCTCTGCTGCCGCCGGACCACCTCACCGGAGACCTCAATGGTGAGTTCGATCGGCGGCGGCGCGACCGGTCGCGGCGCCGTGACCTCCAGCGTCTGGAGCACGACGGGCGCCGTGTCGCGCGGCGCCTGCTGGGCGACGAGCGGGAGGGGTGCTGTGCTGAGGAGTAGCACCGCGACAACCCGGAAGGGCTGCACGGCATCGGGCCACCTGGACATCGACCGCCTGCTGAGTGAAATGCTGCCTCAGGTCGTGCCGCACGGGTTCGGGCGGACCGACGGAGAGGATCTCAGGACTCAGGCGAGCGTGGGTGGACCGTTGGCGAAGGGAAGCAGGCGGGGGAGGAACGCCGGGACGGTGGCGGCGAGACTGGCGACAAGCGTTGTGACCCGCGAACCGGCCACCAGCCGCGGTGTACCATCGGCGGTGCCGAGCGCGAGGCTGGCACCGTGACACGCCCCGAGGCAGGTGCAGGAACCGGTGTGCTCATGGTCGCCTGCCGGAGCCTGATGGTGCTGCATGGCGGCGTGCTGGAGCACCGCCGCGGGCGGGATCGCTGCCCCGTCATGGGCGGGGCAGCGATGCACCCCGGTCCCGTCGGCAAGCTGCACCAGCAGCAGGGCGACGGTGAGCAGCGCGCCGAGGGCGCGCAGGACGGGGTGATGGATGGAGCGGATCACGGAGACAATGATAGGACGCAAGGCCAACGTTGGCAAACAACGCCTGTGACATGTCTCACAGTTGCACGTCCTTCGCGTCCCGATGGCCGCCACCGAGCAGGCGGGCTGCGGCCTCGTGCAACAGGTCGTCGGTCTTGCAGAAAACGAAGCGGACCAGATGGCGACCCGACTCCGGTCGGCTGAAAAAGCTGGATCCTGGCACCGTCGCCACGCCCCGCTCCCGCGCCAGCCAATGCGCGAAGGTGGTGTCGTCCTGGTCGGAGAGGGCGGAGAAGTCGGCCAGGATATAGTAGGCGCCCTGAGGGGCAATGGCGGTGAAACCGGCCGCGGTGATGGCGGGGAGCAGCAAATCACACCGGCGGCGGTAGTCGGCGGCCATCTTGTCGTAGTATTCGCGGCCCAGCGTATCCATCGCGACGGCGAGCCCTTCCTGCAGCGGGGCGGGTGCGCCGACGGTGAGAAAGTCGTGCACCTTCCGAATGGCCTCGGTGATGCCGGCGGGAGCCACGATCGTCCCGATGCGCCAGCCGGTAATGCTGAACGTCTTGGAGGCGCCACTGATCGTGATAGTGCGCTCGCCCATGCCGGGCAGGGTCGCGATGGGAATGTGCTCACCACTCAGCCGGATGTGCTCGTAGATCTCGTCGGTCACCGCCCATGCATCATGGCGCTGGCAGAGTGAAGCGATCCCGTCGAGCTCCGAGCGGGTGAAGACCCGGCCGCTCGGATTGCCGGGCGTGTTGACGATGATCGCCCGGGTGCGCGGGCCGAAGGCCGCCGCGAGCTGGTCGAGATCGAGGGGCGCGCCGGGCGCGAGCGGAACAAAGACCGGCCGCGCCTCGCACAGGATCGTATCGGGGCCGTAATTCTCGTAGAACGGCTCGAAGACGATCACCTCGTCGCCCGGATTCACGATCGCCATCAGCGTGGCGACCATCGCCTCCGTGGCACCACAGGTGATCGTGATCTCCGCGTCGGGATCGAGCGCCATCCCGTACCACGCGTCGTACTTGCGGGCAACGGCCTCGCGCAGATGCCGTGCGCCCCAGGTGATGGCGTACTGGTTGATATCGTCGCGGATCGCCTTGCAGGCCGCCTCCTTCAGCAGTTCGGGCGCGGGAAAATTGGGGAAGCCCTGCGCCAGGTTGATGGCGCCGTGCTGGGCGGCCAGGCGGGACATGCCGCGAATCACCGACTCGCGAAAGGACCGGGTCCGGAGCGAAGAAGTTGTCATGCCTGCAAGCTATTCTCCATCCATGCGAATCGTCACCCTGCTCCCCGCCGCCACCGAAATCGTCGCCGCCCTTGGCGCCGAAGCCGAGCTCGTCGGCACCAGCCACGAGTGCGACTGGCCGCCGCAGCTTGCCGGCCGTCCTCGCCTCACCACCACGCCGATCAACCCCGAGGCGCCGGGCGGGGCAATCGATGCGCAGGTCCGCCGGCTCACCGCCGCGGGGCGACCGGTGATCGCGGTGGATGGACACCAGCTCCGCCAGCTCGCACCGGATCTCGTCATCACGCAGAGCCTCTGTGACGTCTGTGCGGTGATCGACGGGGAGGTCCAGCGGCTGGCGGCGGCGCTCGACCCCGCGCCGCGGGTGCTGAGCCTGACCGCGATTGATCTCACCGGAATCTGGGCGGACATCCGTGCGGTCGCCGCGGCGATCGGCCGGGAAGCAGTCGCCGAAACACTGATTGCGGAGCAGCAGGCACGGCTTACGGCACTCGACGGAACACGGAGCGCGCCCAGACCCCGCGTCGTCTGCATCGAATGGCTCGACCCGCTCTTTCTCGCGGGACACTGGATGCCGGAACTGGTGGCGGCGGCGGGGGGAGCGGATGTCGGTGCGTGCGCCGGCAGTCATTCGGTGGTGAGGTCGTGGCCGGCGATCCGGGCGCTCAGGCCGGACCTGATCCTGGTGATGCTCTGCGGCATGAATCTCGACCGGGCCCGGCGGGAGCTGGCGACGGTCACCGATGCCGACGCGCTCGCGCTGCTCGGTGAGCACCCGACCTGGCTGCTCGACGGCAACGCCTACACCTCTCGACCCGGTCCGCGGGTCGTCGATGGGGCCGAACGGATCCAGGCGGCACTGCAGGGCCGGTCGATGGCCGGCCTGGAGCGGTGGAGGCCCTGAGCCATTCTGCTCAGGGCACCGGGCCGGTGGCGATGACGAGATCGTCCACCCACATCGTCTGGGCGACCGGTGAGCCCACCCCGAGGTAGGGCGCGATGATAAACTGGGTGAACTGCATCGCCGGGTACTGACCGGTGCGCAGCAGCACGTTGTGATGATCGATGATCAGCTGGCCGTCAAACCAGTATTGCGTGACCCCGTCGGCGATCCCGATCCCACCCTGGATCGAATTGAGCTGGAAGTAGGCCTCCACCTTGTGCCACGCATTCTTGTACCCCGGCCCGGGTCCCGGCGTGAAGCTCGGCGCGCTGGCCAGCCAGACTTTTTCGTTGCGCCACGCCGTGCCGAGCTGATAGCAGTTGGTCGGGTAGCTGTCCCCATTCCCGTTGCAGCCGTGTGCCGAACGCGTTTCGGTCTGGTGGGTCAGGTCGACGTTCACCTTGGTGATGTCGATGTTGCTCGCATCCGTGAGGGCGAGGCGCGGGATGCCGCCATTCTGGTAGACGTGCTCGACATACGTGGTCAGATGGGTCGCCGAGGGCCCGACGTAGTCGACGTCGAGATTGGTCACGAAATGGAATTCGTGCGGATGATAATTCACCCCCGACCCGACCCAGTTGGCGCTGTACTTGACCCAGTAGCGCAGGAACACCCGATCGGTCCCGGCAAACTTGTGCCGCACCGCACCGCCCTTCGTGGCGACCGTCCCGCCAGCGGGGAACGCCATCTGCAGTGCGCCGACGCCACTGTAGTGCTCCACCGCGCTGATTGCCGGGCTGGTGTTGTCATACCAGCCGCGACCCGCGACCGCGGCGTCCTCGAATGACTCGGTGAGCAGCACCGTCGCCCCGGGCGGTGGCGGTGGAGGAGTCGTGGTATCGGTGATGGTGACGACGGCCGTATCGGCCAGCGCGAAGTTGGTCGCGCTGGCGACGACGCGATACGTCCCGGCGGTGGCACCAGCCAGGTACTGCCCGGTGGTCGAGATGGTGCCGCCGGTCGCGCTCCATGCGACGGCCACCGCGATCGGTGTCCCATTTGCCTGGTAGCCCTGCGCGGTGAATGTCGCTGCGGCACCCATCGGCAGCGTCGCGCTGCCCGGTGTGACCTGGACCTGGGCGGCGGTTGGTGGAGGCGGCGGCGCACCCGTATCAGTGATCGTGACGATCGAGGTGTCCGCCAGCGTGAGGTCGATTGTGCTGGCCATGACCCGATAGATCCCCGGCGTGCTGCCGGCGTGGAATCGGCCGG
>JANOFA010000486.1:0-1439 GCA_031413355.1 Gemmatimonadota bacterium
TTGGGACCGACGGGAAGACCTACTACGGGACCGAACCGGCCACCTTCGGCCCCCTGCTCCAGGCGATGGGCGCGGACGTGATTGGGGTGAACTGCTCCGTCGGGCCGGCTGGCGTCCTTGAGGCGATCGAGCAACTCGCCAAGGTGGTCTCGGTTCCCCTGGTGGCACAGCCGAACGCCGGCCTGCCGCGCGAAGTCGCGGACCGCAAGATGTACATGGCCTCCCCCGAGTACATGGCCGAATACGCCCGGCGCATCGTCGAGGCGGGGGCGCGATTCATCGGCGGGTGCTGTGGGACGACACCGGACCACATCAAGGCCATCATCGGGTTTGTGAAGAGCGTCTCGCCCCGGGCGGTGATCACCGAACCGGCCGGCGCCGCTCAGGCAAAGCCGCTCACGCCGGTGCCATTCGCCCAGCGCTCGAAATTCGCCGCCAAGCTGGCCCGGGGGGAATTCGTCACCAGCGTGGAAATCGTGCCGCCCCGGGGCGTGGATCCGGCTCCGATGTTCGCCCAGGTGCGTGAACTCAAGGCTGCCGGCGTGGACGCGGTCAACGTCCCCGATGGCCCGCGGGCCCAGAGCCGGATGGGTGCACTGCTGTCCGGCCTCCTGATCGAGCGGGAAGTCGGACTGGAGGTGGTGGTCCATTACGCCTGTCGCGATCGCAACCTGCTGGGAATGCTGTCGGACCTGCTCGGCGCGGCCGCGAGCGGGCTGCACAACCTGCTGATCGTCACCGGGGATCCGCCCAAGATGGGGCCCTACCCCGACGCGACGGCGGTCTTCGACATTGACAGCATCGGGCTCACCAACCTCGTGAGCCGGCTCAACAAGGGACTTGATCCGGGGGGCAATGCGCTCGGTGGCCAGACCAGCTTCGTGCTCGGCGTCGGGGTCAATCCCACCGCGCCCGATCTCGATCGCGAACTCAAGCGCCTGGCCTGGAAGGTCGAAGCCGGCGCCGAGTTCGCCATGACCCAGCCGGTGTTCGACCTGGAGCAGCTCGACCGCTTTCTCGTACGGGCCAAGCCGCTGGGCATCCCGATCATTGCGGGCCTGTGGCCGCTGGTCTCGCTGCGCAACGCCGAGTTCCTCGCCAACGAGGTACCCGGGGTGACGGTCCCCCAGGCGGTACTGGACCGGATGCGGAGCGCGTCGGCGAAAGGGAAGGAATCGGGCCTGGCGGAAGGGATCGTGATCGCGCGCGAGATGCTGGCGGCAATCCGCGACCGGGTGCGCGGCGCGCAGGTGGCCGCGCCGCTAGGACGGGCCGACGTGGCGATTCAGGTCATCAACCCGTGACTCCCGGCGCGGATCCGTGCTCGGGGAGGTCCGTGCTTTCGCCGAGTCGCGGATACAAGCAGCGGAAACGCCCCGTCGCTACCCGTCGCTCCGCAGCCGATACCCCACCCCGGGCTCGGTGAGCAGCAGCCGCGG
>JANOFA010000487.1:0-2126 GCA_031413355.1 Gemmatimonadota bacterium
GCTCCCGCTTCAGGGACGCGCTCAATCTCAGTGTATTGCTGTTGTGCTTCGGCGCGGCGCGGGTCGCCGCGCAGACGCTGCGCGGCAGCGTGGTCGAAGCCGAGACCGGCACGCCATTCGCCTCCGGAGTCGTGCAGCTCCTCGACGGCAGCGGCGGCATCGCCGCGAGCCGGGTGACCAATGAGGCGGGTCGCTTTGTGCTGGGGCCGGTGGTGCCGGGGAGCTACCGGGTGCGGGCACTTCGGATTGGCTTCCGGCCGTGGACCTCCGATCCGTTCACGCTGGCCACGGAGGTGACGCGCGATACTATCCTGCGCGTCCCCGGTGATCCCATCCTGCTGGACGACATCGCGGTCGAGTCGAACAGCCCCTGCCGGCAGTCGCCGGACCGGGACCAGCGGATGGCGCTGCTGTGGGATGAGGCCCGCACGGCGCTCGCGCTTGCTGGTGCCGGGTCCGGGGATCTCGCCTTCAGCAGCATGATCACCCGCCGCCTGCTGGATCGGGGTGACCGGGTCTCGGAGGAGCTGCACTGGTCCGATGCCGGGCGGGGCGCGTGGCCGATCACCAGCCAGCTGCCGGAGAGCCTCGCCTTGCTGGGTTTCGTGCAGCCGCGCGACACTGTGAACGGCCCGGTCTATTTCGGGCCCGACGTGCAGGTCTTCTTCAGCGACGCCTTTCTCCGCACCCATTGCTTCCGCCTGATTCCGGCGCCGGCGAACGATCCGCAGGCGCTGGGCCTGGGGTTCGAGCCGGTGAAGGGGCGTCCGGTAGTGGATATCGCCGGCGTGCTCTGGCTCGACCGCGGTCGCGGCCTCCGACGGCTCGACTATCACTACACCGGACTGTGGAGCTGGGTCCCGAAGGGGAGTGCCGGTGGCATGCTTGAATTCGATCGGCTCGGCGATGGGCGACCGGTGCTCGCCGGCTGGCGCATCCGTGCGCCCGTGGCGGTGAGCAGTCCGAGGCCGTTCGGGTCCAGCCGGCGGTCGGATGAGCGCACCAAGCCATTTTTCGGCGGTGGACTCATCGCGCTGCACGGCTTCCGCGAGGAACGAGGCGAGGTCACCGAGATCCGTTCGACCGGTGGTGACATCGTCTGGCGCCGGTCGCCAACTCCCACCACCCTCCTCCCGGCATTGGCTCCACCGCCGGCGGGTTCGGGCCCGGTTCCCACCGACACAGCGCTTCGCCACTTCAAGACATGGTACCAGGCCCTCCCCTCCCGCGGAGGCCAGGTGGTCTGGATAAGAAACATCTCTTCCGACACGATTTCCCTCACCAGGGTCCACGTTTCCCGGTGCCTGAACATCGGGGCCGGCTGTGGAACAACCGAGCTGAGCCTGGTGCTCAGTCCGAAAGACTCGCTGCCGGCGCTAACGATCCGTCCGCGCCTGTGGGATGATCGTTACGGGTACCAGCTTTCCTGGGAATGGACGATCCGGGAGTCGGCCGCCAGCCAGCAGCCGTGCTGCTCATGCCGTGAGCAGGGTGAGGTGACTGAAATCCGTGCCGCTGATGCTGACTCCATGTATCCCCACTCCTCGCCGTGACGCCGTGCAACACCGCCGAGGGGTGTAACTTTTCCCTGTGGCGCCCGACGCATCGCTGTTCCCGACTGATTCGCTGGCCGCGCTCGTCGCCGGCCTCTCCGATCGCTACGTCATCGAGCGGGAGCTGGGGCGCGGGGGGATGTCGGTGGTCTACCTGGCCCACGACCGCCGCCATGACCGGCCCGTCGTGCTCAAGGTGCTGCACGGCGGACTCCTGAGCAGCCGGGAACACGCCGACCGGTTCCTGCGCGAGATTCGCTTCGCCGCCCAGCTGACCCACCCGCACATCCTGCCGTTGTATGACTCGGGCGAGATTGCGTCCCCCGACGGGCCCCCACTCCTCTTCTACGTTATGCCCCTGGTCGCGGGCGGCTCGCTCCGCGATCGGCTCAAGGCGGAGCATCGGCTTCCGGTAGATCAGGCCATCCGCCTGATCCGCGCGGCAGGCGCCGCGCTTGACTACGCCCACCGGCGAAACATCGTGCACCGCGACGTGAAGCCGGAAAACATTCTGCTGCAGGAAGGGGAGCCGGTCGTCGCCGATTTCGGCGTGGCGCGCGGGCTGTGTGATGG
>JANOFA010000488.1:0-2140 GCA_031413355.1 Gemmatimonadota bacterium
TCACGACCTCCGGGGCGCACGCCGAACCGCAGCTACAGTCACCACAACGGTTTGCCTGATGGCGACGCTGGTGGTGGTGAAGCCCCGCTGGTTCAGACTCTGCGGCCTGCTGCTGGACCCGGCCAGGCGGAACTGAAGCGCCCGCGCATCTCCCCCCGGCCTCCCCTGCACCAGCAGCCGGGAGCAGGGCCCGTTCCGGCCCGCCAGCTCATCGGCCTCCGCCAGGGCTTCATCGACCACATCGCCCACCGACGTCTCAGCTTCGCTCATCTCTTCCACCAGATCCGCGAAATCGATCTCGCTTTCACCCTCGTCATCGCCGCCATCCTGGAGGGCATTGAAGATGGCGCTCCGCAGCGAGCCGAGGGCGTATTCTCCATCGGGCTGCAGGTTACCACCGTGGCCGGCTTCGATGTCGTCGAGCTCCGCGAGGAGATACGCTTCCAGCTGTTCGTCGGAATAGCTGTCGAGATCGTGATCGGCCCGCACCTGGAATCGTCCGAGCGCCAGCCCGGCCCCAGCAAGGAGAACGACACAGCCCAGCTTCAGCAGCCGATTCCGCATCATGTCCCCGGGTAGAATTGGGTGAACCTGGTCCCCCGTCCAGTGATACTGGCGATCCGGTCGAAATGTCGCAATGGCAGTATGCCGAGGACGGCGCAAGCCGATCGCGCCCCGCCTTGCGCCACGCCACGGCGCAGCACAACCTTTGACCGCCCGACCGCCCGACAGTTCAGCGGTTTCACTCCCTCCGTTCCAGGTGCTTCACCGGCATGGACCACGACGCCAGCGGTATGCGCTTCGAACTGAGCCACGACACCATCGCCCGCCAGGTCTTCGACAAGGCCTCGGCGGAGGCGCAGACCCGGCGCAAGATCGAGAAGTACATCCGCGACCGCTACCTGATGTACCGTGAGCGCGGCTCGCTGCTGACCCGGGACGATCTCGAGTACATCCACCCCTACCTCGATGCGATCCAGGCCGACGCCGGGGAGCGGGCGTTCATCGCGGCGAGCGAGCGCGCCTTTCGCCGCCAGCGCAACCGGCTTCGCGTCACCGTCGCCGCCATCATCGCGATCCTCGCCATCTCGACCGTGATCTCAGTCGTGGCACGACACACTGCCCAGGTGCAGGCCGGGCTCGCGACCAGCCGGCAGCTGGTCGCCGGGACCAGAAACGCCCTGGATGACGGCGTCCTCGACGTCGCGGCACTGCTGGCTGAGGAGGCGGTGTTCGCCAGCCCGACGGCCGAGGCGCGCTCAGCGCTCCTTACCTGGCACCTGACCACCACCCCGCTGCACGGGTACCTGCAGCGACACACCGACGCGGTCAACAGCGTCGCGTACAGCCCCGACGGCGAGACCCTCGCCTCGGCCAGCTGGGACAACACAGTCATCCTCTGGGACCTCGCCCGCCGGCAGCCGCGCGGCGAGCCGCTCACCGGTCACCAAGACAAAGTCATCAGCGTCGCCTTCAGCCCCGATGGCCGCACCCTCGCCTCCGCGAGCGACGACAGCACCGTCATCCTCTGGGACGTCGCCAGCCGGCAGCCGCTCGGCACTCCCCTGCGGGGGCACACCACTGCCGTGCTCAGCGTCGCGTTCAGCGCCGACGGACGGACCCTCGCCTCCTCCGGCGTGGATGGCAGCGTCATCCTGTGGGAGGTCCACAGCCGGAAGCAGCGCGGTCTGCTGCTGGACCAACCCCACGGCGCGGTGTTCTCCGTCGCCTTCAGTCCCGACGGCCGCACCCTCGCCTCGGCGAGCGAGGACAATACCGTCTCACTGTGGGATGTCGCGAGCGGGAAACCGCGCGGCGCCCCCCTTCTCGCACCTACCGGCATCGTCAACAGCGTTGCGTTCAGCCCTGACGGCCGGACTCTCGCCGCAGCGACAGAGGACAGCACGGTCATCCTGTGGGACATGGCGCGGCAGCGAGCAGCCCCCGAGTTGCTGCGCGGACACAGCGATGTCGTCGCCCGCGTCTCGTTCAGCCCCGACGGCCGGACCCTCGCCTCAGCAAGCTGGGATGGCAGCGTCGTCCTGTGGGACGTCCCGAGCCGCAGGCAGCGTGGCGTATCACTGCGGGGACACGCCGGACCAGTCCTCGGTGTCGCCATCAGCCCGGACGGCCGGACACT
>JANOFA010000489.1:0-6321 GCA_031413355.1 Gemmatimonadota bacterium
GCAGCGGCGCGGCGTCGGCGACCCTGAGGGGCACATGCGCCTCTTCCAGGGTCCGCTGACCTGGGTCGTCGTGGGCAGACCCGGGCGGCCGTTCACAGACCACGAGACAGAGCTGCTCTTGAGCGGAACAGACCAGGTCAGCGTCGTGGCGCTCCGGAGTGAATTCGAGGTCGCCCGAGGCCTGCAGCCCTTCGATGACAACCATCCGTTCATGTTCCCCGACGGGCTGAAGGGGCCTCAACCGTCCGCCGAGGAGCCGGACCCGGGCGAGCCCGAGCAGGCGATGTCGATGACACTGAGCACCGCCGCGAGTACCGACTGGAACAGGGAGTCAATAACGGTGATTCTCGCGTTCGCCGTTCTGCTGATCGTTGGCGTCTTCGGGCTGGGCGTACGGGCCGCCGCCGCCGGTCAGCGATCGTCGCGGGCGGGGTACCTGGCGTGCTTTACGGCCATCGGAGGCGCGTATGTGGTCTACCAGACCCTGATGCTGCAGCGGCTCTCGTTTCTGGTTGGCCACCCCATGCTGGCCTCGGCCTTCATCCTAACAACGGCCCTCGTGGCGAGCGGCGCGGGCTCCTGGCTCAGCGGTGGCCCGCTGGCGGCGAACCGCACGGCCAGGCGGGCCACGGGGACGGGGGTGCTGATCCTCTGGATCATCGGGCTGAGCCTGATCAGAGCGGAATGGATGATCCTGCCATCCGTTCCTCCCGTCTGGAGGACGCTGGCGGGGATCGCCCTGTGCGCCCCGCCGTTCGTGATGATGGGAACGTACTTCGCAGTGGCGATGAAACGAGCGGAGCAGGAGGCGCCCGGCAGCATCACCTGGGGCTGGAGCCTGAATGGCATCGCGGCGATCGCCGGATGGGCGTTCATGGTCGGAGGTTCCATGAGCCAGGGGATCCGTTTGATCGGATTGACCCCCGCTCTCGCGTACGGCGCTGTCGGGGTGTGGGAGTACCTGTCGGTCCCAGCCTCGGCTGGGGAGCGGGCCCGGCTGCTTGCGCATCGCGGATTGGCGGCGGTCGTCATGCTCGGACTGGTCGCCAGTCTCTGGCTCAGTCGCTAGGTCTGCTCAGGTGGGCACACGAGGCATCCACTCTTGACGGAGGGAGGAATCACGGGCAGGTACCCGTGGTGGCGAACCAGCACCGCGTGGTTGGTGCGGTGAGGAAGTAGGTCAGCAGGAACCCTCCCACCTTGGCCTCGCCGGCGGTGCTGGGGTGGGTCCCGTCGTTCTCGAAATCGTTGATCCCCCAGGTCAGCCCGTCGGACCGCGGCGTCGTGCCATTGGCCCAGAGATAGGGGCCCCAGTCCACCCAGGGGGCGGTCCCGTTGGCGTAGTTCAGGTCGCCGGCGGTGGGGTCGATCAGGGTCCCCCCGGCAGCCATCTGCCGGACCTGCGCGTCGATCAGCCACCTCGCCGACAGGCCGGTCTCATAGGAGTAAGGCTCGGGGCTGGCCGGAATGATGGAGTACCCCGCGTAAATCCGGCTGGTGACGTAGGCCAGCCGCAGACTCGGGTACCGCACCTTCGCGGCCCGCAGAATCCGGCCGAGATCGCGCTCGAAGATCAGGGCATCGGCGCCCGACTCGGGCAGCGACACGGTCGGATGTGTCTCCGCGTGCTTGATCCAGACCACCTGCACCTGCTGCTCCGACAGGCCCGCCGGGGCGAGCGCCGAATCGCGGATCCGGTTCCAATTGGCGTCGGTGGGATTGACCCACAGCGAAGCGTTCTCCCCCCCCTTCGCGCCGTTGACGATCCTGAGCCCGCTCGTGCGTACCAGGGGGTCGTTGGCCGCCTGGCCGGTGAAGCTCCAGGACGTGCACGGGTCGCCGAACTTCTGGACACACCACTCCTGCGTCGCGTTCGACATTCCGATGGACAGGAGCACGTACGCGCCGCTGGCGCTGGGCTGGCCGTTGACGTCAAGCGGCGTCACCTGGCGCGCCAGCGCCGCGCCCGCTGCGGTATGGGACGCGGGGCTGGTGTTGCCGCCCGGATACAGGCGGCCGCCGAAGCCGAGGTAGGTGCCGCCGAGGTCGATAAGCGGCACCTTGGCCGTATCGTTGCGCAGCAGGCCGTTCTTGACCGTAACTTGTGCGGTGCCGGAGGCGGTGCCGTGCGTGGCGGTGATCGCGGTGGCGCCCGCTCCCGTCCCGGTGACGAATCCCCCGGACGTCACGGCGGCCACGCCGGTGTTGCCGCTGCTCCAGCTCACCGTGGCGCCGGGTATCACGGCGCCGGCCGTGTCGCGCACGACGGCCTGCAACTGAAGCACGGCGCCCGTCGCGACGGAATCTGTCTGGGGCGACACCGATACGCTCTCGCTCACCCCGGCGGACACGGTGACGGCCGCGCTGTCGCTGGCACCGCCGGAGATGGCGCGCACGAACGTCTGCCCCAAAGCGATGCCGCTGACCTGTCCGGCCAGGCCGACCCGAGCGACGCCGGTGTTGGCCGAGCTCCAGACGATGATCGCGGACGACAGGGCAGCACCCAGGCTGTCTCTCGCGACGGCGCCAAGCTGCACCGTCGCGGCGACCGACACGCTGGCCTGCGCGGGGGTCACGTCCACGGTCGCGACCGGGAGCGGCGGGGGCGGGGGATTGGTGGTATCGGCCGAGCCGCCGCAGGCGAGGGCGGTCGCCAGGCCGGCGACAACGAGCCGACGAGGACGGATCATGATCGAATTTGCTTCGAAAGGCATGCGCTCAAGCTAGCCCGGCCGTAAGCACGCCGCAAAGGTCGGCACTCAGAGATGCCGCCGAGGACCCCATGTCTTCATCTCGATACCGCCAGAGTAAAGACAGCCACGGTCATTTCATTGCATTCATCTTCCCTGGTCCACCCCACCCGGCACAGTTGAGATATCAAGTCTGTAGGGCAACAGCAGGCCCTATTTCTCAGAGCATTCCTCGGAGGTGCGATAGCCCAGTTGCTTGCGGGGCCGTTGGTTGAGCTGGCGGGCAATGCGAGCGCAGTCGCGCTGGGTGAGGCCCTCCATGCTCTGGCGTTTCGGCAAGTACTGCCGGGTCAGCCCGTTGGTGTTCTCGTTTGTGCCGCGCTCCCAGTCGTGATACGGGGTCGCAAAGAAGAACCGAGTTCCGGCCGGACGCTCGACGGTCGGGTAGCCGCGAAGCTCCCCGCCATTGTCTGCGGTGGTGGTGTGCACGGGACGCCGTTGTTGCCGGATCAGGCGCAGGCTGCGCTGGGTGAAGGCCGCCGCCGTGCGGTCCGCGAGCTTCCCGATCAGCAGGTAGCCCGCCTTCCGTTCCACCAGAGTATGGTACTCGGGTGGCGCCCTGGCACCCGTGCGATGGCGACCGGGCCGGCCCCCACGGCGCGCAGGCTAGCCGGTGATACCCCTCCTCGAGAGTGATCTGGTGGTACGTTTTGGGAGTCTGCTTGCTCGATTGGAGGAGATCGGTAGCCGACGAGTGCCGGCAGGTCACCGTTTCCGTGGCGACCCGCGCTACACTTACCATTTATTGCACCACTCGGTCCTAACGCACCGCTCGCTCCCGGAGCAGGGCTGTCGTATGAATGACGGGTCGCAAGTAGGCTTCCACTCGTTCGAGATGATGCCGGTCGCCGTTTCGCGCACGGGAGGTGGGCGTGAGTCAGCGCGGCGTGCGCGAGGGGGGACGGCATCTCGTATCGCGTATGGGACCGCCGCCTCGACGGACGCGACCTCGACCTGACCCTCGATCGGACGGACGACGCCCTGGTTGATCCGGTCTCGGGCTCGCGCTTTGGCTTCGACGGCGTGGCGCGCGGCGGGACCCTCGCGGGACAGCACCTGCGGCAGGTCCAGGGAAGCCACGAATACCTGCACTCATTCGAGGACTTTTCGGAGGGCGGGCTCTACCGGCCGACTCCCTGAAGAGACCAGCGCCCGCTGGACTGCCTCCGAAAAAGCTGCAAACTGGCACCGAGAGAAAACAGAGGACAGCGATTCAGAGTTTCAAGGGATGAACCGCAACGCGAACACCGGTGAGGGCGTAACGGTACTCCGGTTAGACCTGAAGCGGCCGGTGCAACGGACGCTAGCTGTGATCCCGACCGTCTCACGGTGGCGGGATAGCACCCAGCCGCTGCAAGAATCCAGCTGGGTCCAACTGGTGGCAGTTGAATGCCGCTCCCTGCGACTGCTGCCTGCCACCTACTCCCTCGCCAGCCGAACGATTTCCGCCACCTGCTGCTCAAAGCTCAGGTCGGTCCCGTCGAGAGGCACTGCATCGTCCGCCATCCGGAGCGGGGCGACCGGCCGGTTGGCATCGGCCGCATCCCGGGCGGCGAGCAGGGCGGCCTCGGCCTCCACCCGGCCGGCTGTTGCCCCTTCCCCCCGCTGGGCCAGCCGGCGGCTGGCCCGGGTCCGGGGTGAGGCGTTGAGAAAAATCTTGAGCCGGGCCTCGGGGAACACCACCGTACCAATATCCCGGCCATCGACCACCAGAGGCCGGGCCCCTTTGCCGAGCGCGCGGAGGCGTTCGGTCACCCAGGTCCGGATTGGCGGCAGCGCCGACACGGGAGAGACCAGCGCCGTCACCTCCGCCCCGCGAATCGCGTTTTCGACCGGCACCCCCTCCACCATCACCGCGAAGCTGACCCCATCAAACCGCAGTTCGAGCCGCTTCGCCTCGGCGGCGCGCAGGATTACGGCGGCATCCAGCGGAGCGCCCGGCCTGGCCCCGCACTCCCGGATGGCGACCAGGGTCACCCCGCGGTACAGCGCACCGGAGTCGAGGTGGGCATAGCCCAGCGCCGCGGCGACCGCCGTCGCGGTGGAAGACTTGCCGCTCGCGGCCGGCCCGTCGATGGCGATGATGTCCGGCAGGGCTGAACGCGACTCAGCGGGCACGGATGGCCTTCAACATGGCGGGGAATCCTGGAAAGCTGACCGCAGCGCACGCCAGGTCGTCGATCGCGACCCGGGCGCCTGGCAGGGTGCCGAGCACGGCAAAGGCCATCGCCAGCCGGTGATCTCCTTCGGTCTTTACCCGGCCGCGTGGTGGCGTCCCACCGCCCTGCACGTGCAAATCGTCGCCCTGAATCTCCGCCTGCCCGCCGAGGGCGCGAATGTTCTCCGCGATAAGGCCGAGGCGGTCGCTCTCCTTGACTCGCAGTTCACCGACATCACGGAAGACGGTGATGCCCTCCGCCTGGGTGGCGAGCGCGGCCAGCAGGGGGATCTCATCGATGAGTGCGGGGATCTCCTGCGGGTGCACCTCGGTGGCGCGCAGCGCTGCTGGCCGCACCAGGAGATCGGCCACCGGCTCGCCGAACTGCTCATCCATATTGTCGATCTGGACCGTCGCCCCCATGCGCTGGAGCACGCTCAGGAATCCGGTCCTGGTCGGGTTCACGCACACTCCGGTCAGCCGCAGGTCGCCGCCCTCGGCGAGAATCGCCGCTCCCACGGGGAAGGCCGCAGACGATGGGTCGCCCGGCACCTGCATGTCGAACGGAACGACCCGTCCGGTCGGCGCGAATTCGATCCAGCCGTCGCGCTCTTCCACTTCATAGCCGAACGCCCGCAGCAGCCGCTCCGAATGATCCCGGGAACGGCCCTGCGGCTCGCGCACGGCGACCGGGACGTTGCCCGCCAGCCCGGCGAGGAGCAGCGCCCCCTTGATCTGGGCACTGGAGACCGGCATCTCGTAACGGAGAGCAGTGAGTTTCCCGCCGCGGATAGTGACCGGCAGCGTCCCGGTGGGGGTGTGCTCGGTGATCCGCGCCCCCATCTGCGCCAGCGGTGTCGTCACCCGGCGCATCGGGCGGCGACGCAGGGAGCGATCGCCGGTCAGGGTCGCGGTGAAGTTGTGCGCCGCCAGCAGGCCGAGCAGCAGCCGCGTCGTCGTACCGGAGTTGCCGCAGTCGAGGCGTCCCACCGCACGCCGCAGCCGACCGTGTCCGGTCACGGACACGACCCGCCCAACTGTCAACGGAGAGACCTCGAGACCGAGCTGGCGCAGGACGCGGGCGGAGGAGCGGGCATCGTGCGAGGTCAGTATCCCGCCGATGTGACTGGTGCCCCGCGCCATCGCGGCGAAGAGCAGCGCGCGATGCGAGAGGCTCTTGTCGCCGGGCACACGAACGGTACCGCCAACCCGCATCATGACCTCGGTGAGGTGCAAGTCTGAGAAGACTCAAGGCCCCGGCTGTCTCGACCGATAGTCACCGGAGACAGCCGCCAGCGCGGGCGGAAGTGTAGACCGCGAGCGGGGCTTCCTCAACTACTGAATCAGCACCTCATGACGCCACCGGCACCGCCCAACCCATTGGCGAACGCCGTCGCGGACTACCTGGCGACG
>JANOFA010000490.1:0-2772 GCA_031413355.1 Gemmatimonadota bacterium
GGCATTCGGGAGGCGAAGGGTTCAGCTGCCGGACGCGGCCGCCGCCGCGGGGAAGAACCGTCGGGCCCAGAGTGCGACGTAGACCAGGCCGACCAGGGCGGGGACTTCAATGAGCGGCCCCACGACGGCGGCAACCGCCTCGCCGGAGGCCAGCCCGAAGGTGCCTATCGCGACGGCGATGGCCAGCTCGAAGTTGTTGCCTGCCGCAGTGAAGGAGAGCGCCGCCGTATCGGGATAGGAGAATCCCAGCCGCCGCCCCAGAGCAAACGAGACCCCGAACATGAGCCCGAAGTAGATCAGCAGCGGCAGCGCGATGCGCAGTACATCGAGCGGCCGGCCGAGAATCCGGTCGCCCTGCATCGCGAACATCAGGACGATGGTGTACAGCAGGCCGAGCAGGGCCGTCGGCCCGATCCGCGGAAGGAACCGCCCCTCGTACCAGGCCTCCCCCCGCCGCGCGACCAGAATGCGGCGCGTCAGGTATCCCGCCAGCAGTGGAATGCCCAGGAAGATCAGCACGCTCCTGGCGATCGCGAGCATCGAGACATCCAGCGTTGTCCCTGCAGCCCCCAGCCACCCGGGCACCACCGCCAGGAAGAAATACCCCAGCACCGAGTAGGTCAGGACCTGAAATAGCGAATTCAGGGCAACCAGCACCGCAGCCAGCTCGCCGGAGCCACAGGCCAGCGTGTTCCACAGCAGCACCATCGCGATGCACCGCGCGAGCCCGACGATGATAAGACCGTTACGGTACTCGGGGAGGTCGGGCAACATGAGCCAGGCAAGAACGAACATCAGCACCGGACCGATGATCCAGTTCAGCACCAGCGACGTCCCCAGCAGCTTCCCGTTACCGACGTGCTCGCCCAGCGAGCCGTAGCGTACCTTTGCGAGAACGGGATACATCATCCACAACAGGCCCACGCCAATCGGGACCGAGACGCCGCTCACCTGGACTCGATCGAGCGCGGCACCCAGCCCTGGGAACACCCGGCCCAGCAGCAGCCCCGCCGCCATCGCCGCGAAGATCCAGACCGGCAGGAACCGATCGACCAACGAGAGGCGTTGCAGCACACCAAAATTCTCAGGGGTCGAGACAGCGCTCGCTGGTGCGCTCATGGAATGACCTTGGTGAGGCAGGTGGCTGACGTGGGGCAGACTCCCCGGAATTCTGCCGTTTCACGAACGGCAACGGGCGCGGCCTCCCGTGGCGCCGGCACATATCCGAGCTGCCGGAAGAACGGTTCTGCGGTGGTCGTCAGCAGCCAGAGCTCTCTGACGCCCAGACCTGGTGCCCGCCCTTCCAGCCCTCGGACCAGCATGGTGCCGAGCCCCCTTCCCCGCTGGTCGTCACGCACCGCGAGTGAGCGCAGCAGTGCCGCCTTCCCGTGGCGCTCCAGCCCGATCACGCCGACCAGGCCCGCGTCATCCCGCAGGCCGAAGAACTCCGGCCGGGCCGTCGCCAGGTCGGCGACCGGCAGATGCGCCGCCTCGAGCAGCGCGCGCACCTGCGGAAGTGCGTCCCTGTCCAGGGGGTCCAGCGTCATGCGGTGGTTCCGCAGCAGCCGGGAGCGCAGCAGGACTCCGCGACCGGCACGACGGCCTTCGGCTTGGTCGCGCGAATGAAGGCGCTGAGCACCTTGCCGTCCACCGCCGCAAGGAGATGCTCCACCTCCGCCCCTGCGCCCGCACTGGTAATGAACCCTCGCGCATCTTCCGCGGTGTAAACCCGGGTCGGCTCTACCTCCGCCGCCACGAAGCCCTGCCGCTCCAGCCGCGCGACGTAGTCATCGACGTCGAGCGCGCCCGCCACACAACCGGTCCAGAGCACCACACTCGCCTGCAGTTCCGCCGGGAGCGCGCCACGGGTGACGACGTCGGCCACGGCGAACCGCCCGCCCGGCTTGAGCACCCGGAATGCCTCGGCCAGGACCTTGTCCTTGTCGCCGGAGAGGTTGATGACGCAGTTGGAAATGATCACGTCGACCGAATTGTCCGGCAGCGGGATCTGCTCGATCTGGCCCTTCAGGAACTCCACGTTCGTGGCACCGGCACGCGCCTGATTCTCCCGCGCCAGCGCCAGCATCTGGTCGGTCATGTCGAGTCCGTACGCCTTCCCCGTCGGACCCACCCGCCGGGCGGAAAGCAGCACGTCGATCCCGCCACCGGAGCCGAGGTCGAGCACCACCTCGCCCGGCTTGAGCTCGGCCAACGCGGTCGGATTGCCGCAGCCCAGGGAGGCGAGCACCGCGGCCGGCGGGTGCGCTCCCGTCTGATCCACGGAGTAGAGGTCGCGGGTGATCGGATCGGGATCGCCACAGTCGCCCGTGCCGCAGCAGCCAGCCTTGGTCCCCTCGAGTACGCGGGTCGCCGCGGCGCCGTAGCGCTCGCGCACGATGTTGGTGAGGTCACTCATGCGAACTCCTTGATCAAGAAACGTTGATGGATAAGATCAAAAAAAGTCAGCAGCAACGGGCCTTTACTGTGCGGATGGCCGAACCGGGGCTGATTGCCGCGATGGCGTCATCCAGCCCGTCAAAGGCGCCGGGCACGAGCGAATAGTACGACCAGCGTCCCTCCCGACGGTCCTGGACCAGCCCCGCTGCCTTCAAGGTCTTCAGATGAAACGAGAGGCGGGACTGCCCGGCATCCAGCGCTGCCGTGAGATCGCACACACAGCGCTCCCCATCCCGCAGCATGGCGACGAGACAGAGCCGGGTCTCATCGGAGAGGGCGTGGAACACCCGCGCCAGGCGGGTCAGGTCGGGAGCT
>JANOFA010000491.1:0-3189 GCA_031413355.1 Gemmatimonadota bacterium
GCCAGGCGGTCGGGGCCCGCCAGCCCGCGACCCATCCTCCCACGAAGGCACCCAGGGCGTAGCTCAGCAGAACCATCAGAAAGGCCCCGACGGGGAGCGTTTCCGTGAATGCACGGAGCGCCGCCGGGTCCTCCAGATTCATCCCGACTGGGGCCGGGTACATCATCCCGTTCGCGGACTGTACCAGCACGATGACCACGAGTGCGGCAGGCATCCCGAGCAGTATCGCAAGCAATCGGTGGATGGCGGGGAGCATCGGTCCAGCTCCGATCGAGGGAAGAAAACCAATGTACCGCGCCAGCCGCCCGGTGACGAATCCCGGTCGTGGTCCGGTCCGTACAGTGCGCCCGGTGCGATCGAGCAGGCGGCAGGCAACAAGTTGCAAGGCGCAGCATGACAGTATGCGACCGGCCACCCGTCCGCCAATCGCCCACCGCCTATCGCCACTCCAACCTCACCTTCATTCAGCCCCGGAGCCCCCATGCCCCGCCCCATCCACTTCGAGATCCACAGTGCCGATCCCGAGCGCGCCATCAACTTCTACCGCGAACTGTTCGGCTGGACCTTCACCAAGTGGGATGGGCCGTGGCCCTACTGGCTCATCAAGACCGGAGAGCCGGGACAGCCGGGAATCGATGGCGGCCTCATGCCGCGGATGGGTGGACCGCCCATCGACGGCGCCGCAGTGAGTGCTTATGTATGCACCGTCGACACCTCCTCGGTCGATGCCCTCGTGACGAAGATCCTGGCGCTCGGCGGTCAGATCGCGCTGCCCAAGATGGCGCTGCCGGGCATGGGCTGGCTGGCGTACGGCAAGGACACGGAAGGCAACATATTCGGCTGCATGCAGATGGACCCGGCCGCCCAATGAGATTCAGCATCAGTTCGACTCAGGCACTGATCGCGCTGCGCTGCCTTGTCAGCCTGCTGTTGCTGATCCATGGTGTGTTTCGTGCCCAGGCCGACGGCTATGTGAGCGGGTTCGGCGAATTTCTCTCTGGCAACGGAATCCCCGCCGGCCTGATCGTGGCCTGGGGCATCACCCTGTTCGAGATCATCGGCACCCCTCTCCTCGCCCTCGGCTGGCAGCAGCGCTGGATTGCGCTCGGCTTTGCCCTCGAGCTCGCCGTGGGCATCGCGATGGTCCACGCCAGGGAGGGGTGGTTCGTCGTCGGCGGCGGGCGCAATGGTGTCGAGTACAGCGTCCTCCTGATCGGCGTCCTGCTTGTGGTCGCGTGGGCCCAGCCGCGAGCCGTCCCGGCAGCTTTTGACCCGGCGACGTCGACGGCCTAGGTTTTCCCACGCGCGGGGCCATCGACCTCGTGGGCGCCAGCCCACTCCCGCGGAACCCTGGGCGACACGACCGGAAAGGATGCGAGATCATGACCACGATCGCCGTCATCGGCGCGACCGGACATATCGGGCAGCAGCTCGTCCCTCGACTGCTTGCGCAAGGCGTAAAGGTCCGCGCCATCGGTCGCGATGCTGACCGGCTCCTGCCGCTGGTGGAGGCCGGAGCGGAACCATGGATCGGCACGGTCGACAGCGCCCGGTCGATGGCCGAGGCGTTCCGTGGCGCGGATGCCGCCTTTGCAATGATCCCGCCGGACTATGGACACCCGCAACCCGCCGCACGCGCCAAGGCGGTGGCGGAAGCGCTCGCCGCCGGCGCACAGGTGGCGCGGGTGACCCACGTCGTCACCCTCAGCAGTGTCGGCGCGCATCTGCCCTCCGGAGTTGGCCCGGTCAACGGACTGCGCGGCCTGGAGGAGCGCTTCAATCAGATTCCCGGCATGAACGTGCTCCATCTCCGGGCCGGCTATTTCATGGAGAACCTGCTGAACAGCATCGGTGTCATCGAGGCCATGCGGGTCAATGGCGGTGCCCTGAAGACGGACCTGCCGGTGGCGATGATCACGACCGGGGACATCGCCGCGGTGGCCGCCGCGCGGCTCACCCAGCGGAACTTCTCCGGCCACGGCGTCCGCGAACTGCTGGGACCGCGCAACTACACCCACCGGGAGGCGAGCCTGATCATCGGCGATGCGATCGGGATGCCGGGACTGGGGTATGTGGAGTTTTCCTACGACGACACCAGGAAGGCGCTGCTCACCTTCGGCTTCTCCGAGGCCAGCGCGAATGAGCTCATCGAGATGTATGACGCGCTGAACACCGGACGGATGCAGCCGAGCCAGCCCCGGACCGCACTGACGACGACACCGACCACGCTGGAGGAGTTTGCCCGGACGGGGTTCGTCGCGGCGTTTCGGCAGTAGAGAGCAGGCGATGGGCGGTGGGCGGTAGGCGGCTCCCCGTTGTCATCCTGAGGGACTCCGAGCGAAGCGAGGGAGGACCGAAGGATCTCTTCAGGCCGGAGCCGAGCACAAGATTGGGCTTCGGGGCGCAGAGATCCTTCGCTGCGCTCAGGATGACAGCGAGAACTTCCGGCCCGCCAATCGCTCAATCGCCTATCGCCCATCGCCACTCCGCCGGGCACAAAGCTTCGCGTGAGCCCCGCCAGCGCCGTACAGCGCCCACGCCAGAAAGCGCTCCACCTCACCCAGCGCCAGCTGGGCGCTCGGTCCGGCGGAGATTGCATCGAAAGCATGTTCGGCCCAGGGAATCTCGAGCAGCACGGCGGTTGTGCCGCCCGCCTGCAGCCGCGTATGCAGCAGCCGACCAAAGCGGGGGAGTACCACATTGTCCCTCCCGGCATAGATCAAGAGTGTGGGTGGCTGGCGCGCCACCGCATAGCTCACCGGTGAGGCGGCACGGTACCGCTCTGGCTGCTCAGTCGGTGTCCCGCCGAGATAGGCAACCTCAAGCGATTTGACGTCCAGTGGATCGGGAACGGGCGGATGGTCGTAGCCGTCGACCAGATCCACCGGGCCGTAGTAACTAATCACGCCGCGAATCGGCAGCGTATCGGTGTAGGCCGCCACCAGCGCGAGTTGGGCCCCGGACGAGCGGCCGATCAGTGCCAGCTGGGTTGGGTCGCCGTCGAATTGCGCGACGTGGGCCCGCACCCAGGCCAGCGCCGTCCGGACGTCCACCAGCTGCGCCGGCCACTGCCAGCGGGGTGCGTGGCGATAATCGATTGCCACGACGACGTACCGGTGGGCAGCGAGATACCGCGCGAAGGCCGCGTCCGCATCCGGCGCGCCACGCTGCCAGGCACCACCGTAGATC
>JANOFA010000492.1:0-2536 GCA_031413355.1 Gemmatimonadota bacterium
GTACAGCCCGCAACAATCCGCAGAAGGCCCTTCCCGGCAAGAAGCGTTTGGAGCGCGAGAAGCTGCAATCCGACGCCGCCGCAAAAGTTGCAGCACCCCCTCAGGTCGCAGTTGAGCTGGTAGAACTCCTTCAACCGGCCCTTCTGCTGCCGCTCGTAGCGGAACATCTGGCCAATGGAAAACCACCGGATCGGCTTCTTCATGCCGCTGGCGTGCGCGGCGATCATCCGGGCCACCGTCGGCGTCAGTTCGGGCCGGAGCGCGACCTGCCGTCCGCCCTTGTCCTCGAAGTTGTACAGCTGGCCGACGATCTCGTCCCCGCTCTTGGCGGTGTAGAGCTCCAGCGGTTCAAGGGGAGGACCGTCGAACTCCTCAAAGCCGTACCGCCCGGCTACTCGGCGCCAAGCGTCGAAGATGTGGTTGCGGAAGGCGAGATCGGCGGGATAGAAGTCCCGAAAGCCCGGGAGGGGCTGGGTTGACATGGGCCGGAAAATAGCCGACCCGGACCGCTCGGACCACCGTGACGGCAGCATCGCCGGGAGCGGGCGTGGAGATGGCCGTCGGCGCCAGGTCCGGCCCCCCGGGCGCCGATGCGGCTGGGGACGGTGCATCCAGCTCCTCCCCGCCTAGCGCCAATTGCTGCCACCACTGACATCTCCCGGGCGCCCCGCCCCGCGCCATCTGGATCCCGACGCCGGGTTCCCCCCGGGCGCCCCGCCTACCGCCCGCTTCTCACGGCTCCATCCCCAGGGCCGTCATTACGTCGCCAACCGTGTGAAAGGACCCAGTCACCACGATCGTCCCTGCCCCCTCCTCCGCCTCCCGCAGCGCCTGACGGAAGTCGGGCGTGAGCCGCCACTCCGCGCTTGCCGGCGGCCGGCTCGGGTCCCGCAGCCAGCGCTGCAGCCACCAGAGGTTCCACCGCCGGCCCGCGGCCGACGGGGCGATCGTGCAAATGCCCCGGTCAATTCCTTCATCGAGGCGCACCAGCATTTCCGGCCACGCCTTGTCGCCCAGAATCGAGACGACCGCATGAATCGGCCGGGGCAGATCCATCGCCTTGATGGCGGTCACCAGCGCTCGCATGCCATCGGGATTGTGGGCGACATCGAACAGCCATTTCCCCCGCCGGTCCAGCCGGCCGGCAATGCGGGCCGACCCGAATCCCCGAGCCACCGCCTCGGGTGAGGGGCGGTAGCGCGGCGGCAGCGCCATCAGGATCCCGTGTGCCACCGCGGCGTTCCGCCACTGGTGCGGCCCCTGCAAGCCCAGTGGACCAGACCAGAGGTACTCCTTGGGCAGCACCCGGACGTCGGCCGGCTGGCGGGGGGCCGGGGCGACTTTTGGCCCGGCGCGCCGGGCGGCCGAATGCGCCTGCTGCCGCAGCACCTCGATCAGCCTCGGCCGGGTCTCACCGATCACGAACGGCACGCCCGGCTTGGCGATCCCCGCCTTCTCCCGGGCGATCAGCTCCAGCGTGTCGCCCAGGTACTTCATGTGGTCCTTCTCGATCTTGGTGACCGCGCTGACCAGCGGCGTGAGCACGTTGGTGCTGTCGAGCCGGCCACCCAGCCCCACCTCGACCACGGCGATATCCACGCCGCGCGCCGCAAAGTCGGCCAGCGCGATGACCGTGGTCGCCTCGAAGAAGGTGGCGTGCCGCTCCCGGATCAGTGGCTCGAGCTGTCCGGTCCACATCGCGACAGCCGCTTCGGAGATCGGCTGATCATTGACCTGGATGCGCTCACGGAAGGAGACCAGATGCGGCGAAGTGTAGAGCCCGACCCGGAGCCCGTGGGCCCGAAGCGCCGCCGCACACAGGGTGCTGACACTGCCTTTCCCGTTGGTGCCGCCGATATGGATGGTCGGGAAGACGTCCTGCGGATTCCCGACGGCCTGCAGCAGGGCCCGCGTGGTGGCGAGCCCGAATCTGATGGTGGTCGTGCGGGGAAAGAGGAAGGCGAGCGCTTCCTCGTACGTCAGGGGCATGGTGCCGAGTGGACTTTCGAAGGGAGGGAACGCACTTACTTTTGCACCGGTTACGCGATGCGCCCGAATGTATCCTCCACCGACAGCACGAGCCATGGGTCGATTCACCACCCTGCCCGATCCGTTCATCCAGCAGCTGATCGCGATTCCCGGCTTTCAGGAACTCACTGCCGGCTTCACCCTTTGCCCCGAATGCGAGCGCTGCGAGCGGAGCGTGGTGTACCTCACCCCGCGGGAGCAGGTCGCCGCACGCAACCTCCAGCTCAAGCTCTACGGCAGCGGCTCCGCCACTCGGCTCAACCGTCAGGGCTGCCGTTGCCCCTTCTACCTGGGCCCGCAGGACGGCTGTTCGGCGTACGCCGACCGGCCGCTGATCTGCCACCTCTTCCCCCTCGATATCATTGAGCGTGAGGCGGACGAGACCTACTGGTGGGTGCTCTTCGGAGCCTGCGAGGAAGTTGCCCGGGGGAAGCTGCAGGGCCGGGTGGAGGAGGCGCGGGCGCTGGCGACCGAGATCGACCGGAAGATGCCGGATGAACTGCGCCAC
>JANOFA010000493.1:0-1007 GCA_031413355.1 Gemmatimonadota bacterium
AGCAGGACTCGGCGCCGGAAGACGCCATCAGCTTCGAGGAACTCGGCGTCTCGGTGCAGCCGCTGAGCACCGCGATTGCGCGCGACCTGGAGCTGACGGCGGATCAGCGCGGGCTCCTGGTCAGTGAGGTGGATCCGAACGGCAGCGCCTACCAGCAGCTGTTTGCCCCGGACGAAGGCGGACCAGATATCATCCTGGCGGTGGAAGGTCAGCAGGTCCGCACCGAAACCGAGCTCCGCGCAGCGCTCCGCACTGCGGGCAAGGGCGCGATCGTCACGCTCCGGATCTACAACGCCAGGGCCAGGGTGGCCCGGATCGAGCGGATCCGCCTGCAATAGCCGCGCGGCCGTTGCCATCGTCCACAGCGCGCCCACGGATCCCGTGGGCGCGTCTGTTTTTCCTCCGGAGCGCACATGCCGGCTCGCTCACTTCAACCGCAGCTGACTTCGCCCCTTCCCCGGCGCTGCTGGTGGGCCGGTCCGTCGGAGGAGTACCTCCGCTACCATGACACGGAATGGGGCATCCCGGTCACCAACGACCGGCGGCTGTTCGAAAAGATCTGCCTGGAGGCTTTTCAGGCCGGCCTGAGCTGGCTGACCATTCTCCGGAAGCGGGAGAATTTTCGACGAGCCTTTCTGGACTTCGACCATGACCAGGTGGCGCGGTTCACCTCGAAATCGGTGGACCGCCTCCTCAAGGACCCAGGGATCGTGCGGCACCGCGGCAAGATCGAGGCGGCGATCAACAACGCAAAGCGGACGCGGGAGATCATCGGTGAATACGGATCACTGGGCGCGTATCTCTGGCGCTTCGAACCGGAACCCGAATCCCGTCCGACCAAGCTCACCGAGGAATGGGTAAGGCAGATCACGATGTCGCCGGCGTCGATCGCGCTGTCCAAGGATCTGAAGCACCGGGGCTGGAAGTTCGTCGGGCCCACCACCATGTACGCCTTCATGCAGGCGATGGGGCTGGTCAACGATCATGTGGAGAGATGCCCTGCGCGG
>JANOFA010000494.1:0-3388 GCA_031413355.1 Gemmatimonadota bacterium
CGCGTGAGCGCCGACAGGTTCTGCTCGATCTCCTGACCCGATACGCCCTCCCCTGGACCGGCGACGAGGGGTATCGCAAGGCGGAGGTGACCGGGGGAGGAGTTGCCCTGAGCGAGATCCACTCGGCGACGATGGAGAGTCGCCGGCACCCGGGCCTGTTCCTGTGTGGCGAGATGCTGGATGCTTTCGGCCCGATCGGCGGCTACAACTTTGCGTGGGCCTGGGCGACGGGGCGCGCCGCAGGTCTCGGTGCGGCCCGCTACGCTGCGGGCGCCAACAACCCAGTTTAGGGAAGCTCTGCACAAGCCCACCGGGAGGGGCGAGGTCGCGGGAGTCCTGCAGGGCGCGTGCGTAGCTGGCCCTGCGACGACACCGTCCCTACGCAAAGCCGAGCGCCCGGAGGGACCCCGCGGACGAGCTCCGACCTGACTCTCGCACTTGTGCAGACCTTCCTCAGAGGCCGCCGAACGAAACGCCCGCCACAATTGGTGCCAGCTGCGGCTTGACGCCGTCGGTGTAGACGGTCAGGTACCGCCCCTCCACAAACATGGCGAAGCTGCGACTGCCGAAGGACACGCCCGCACCTCCGGTGATCGCCGGATTGGTGCTCGAGATGCTGCCGAAGCTGGGGCCGGTCGAGCGGGTCCGGACGTATCCGCCACCGCCGAAGATGTAGATCCGGTTGGGGGAACGGCGCGAACCGACCTGGAGAACGAGACTCGCCGTGCTGCCCAGCATGCTGGTCCGGCCAGCGGTCACCTTCAGCACGTTCTTGCCGTAGAACCCGTCAATCCGGAAGCCGAGGGAAGCGGAGGCGCCAGGGAAAAAGGTCAGGTTGCCCTGACCCAGCCAGCCAGGTTTGACGGCGTCGGCGTAGCTGCGCAGGGGCAGGGAGATGCCGCCGCCGAGCCCGAGGCGGATGTCACCCTGTGCAAGGGCTGGGTGGATGGCACTGGTGAGCAGGGCGAGGACGACAAGCGGCGCGAGTGGGCGCGACATGAAAGCTCCGGAGAGGGCAGGATGGCTAGGTCAGTATGGCTCCCCCCCTCCCCCTCCGCGCGGTAATGAGTGTCACATCGGCTTGTGGGAGCGGACCCGCCTTGCGGTCGCGTGGATCAGCGGACCAGCGGGACCAGCTTCTTGATCGAGTCGAGTGGGAGCTGAGCGACGAGTGACATGCGGTAGCCCTCTTCGTCGAGCCAGGTCGCCACGCTCACGCCGCTGGGCGATGTGCCATAGGCGGTTTCGCCGCTCTCAAGCGTGGGATCGTCGATGGGACGGAAGCCGGAGCTGTCGGTCGGGATGAGCTGCTGGTCGAGGAGGATGCGTCCGCCATTCGCGGCGCGGTAGACCACCCGGATGACGTCGAGTCCCGCTTGCGCTCCAGGGACGGCGGAAGCCGACCCCGCTTCGAGGTGGTCTGCGTCATACCCCTGCAGTGAGCGGACTGGACCGCCGAGGCGACGCACTGCCTCGCCGCGTGAGACCGACTTGAAACGGGGCGAGACCGCCAGCCGGCTGGGGATGGTGTCAACCGCCGGGCGCGTGGGTACCGTGGGCCGCAGCGCCGGGTTCGACGCGGGTTCCGTCTTGGCCGGAGGTGGGGTAGTCGCGGAAAGGGTGTCGTGTGGGAGCGCCGCCGCTGGCGGTGTGATGGCCGGGACCTGGGGGGCGGCTGCTGTTTCACGCCCGCTCTCGGCTTGATCGCCCGATCTGCTCGAGGCCACCATCCCCTCGCTCGACTGCCGCAGGCGACTTGCTCCATACCCGACGACCAGCGCGAGTATCACCGCCCCGATCCACAGCAAGGTGGAGAGATCGATGTCCAGCCGGCGCCTGGGCTCCTCTTCCTGGGGCATCAGCACCAGTCCGCCGGGAGTCACGGTCGCGACAGGCGTCATTTCGACAGCCAGATCGGGATAGCGCTCATCGACCTCGGCGAAATTGTCGCGCCATTCCTCCAGCTTTCGGGCACAGGCGCGACACTCCCCGACGTGGTGAAGAATCCGCTGCACGTCGGCCGGGGATGCGGTTCCGCTGACCAGCTTATCGAGTATGCGCTCTGCGAGGTGCGACATCCGTTCCTGTAGCCGAGGGGTCAGAGAGAATCTACGTCCGTCCGCCAGTACCTGGGTGCATCATCGAATTCGGCGGGCCAGCCCACGCAAGGAATCGGCTGGTAGGAACCCCGTAAGTCCAAGCCGGATACCAGCTTGATCAACCCATCTGAGGCTCTGCCTTCCCGCTGGTCCCGCGACGTCAATGGTGTCCCCGGCGAGCAGTCCGGCCCGGTCGTCGAGCTCGCGGCCGGCGCCGCGGAAATCGCCCAGCTGCCGCTCCTGGTCCAGCCACAACTCACGCCCGGGGGGATCAAGATAGACGACCCTGATCCAGCGGTTGTCTGGCCCGACTGATTCCACGACTTCTACCCTTGCGGGCACCATGCCATCGACCAGACGGATGGTCCCGCCGAGGTTTCTCACCGCCTCCTCCAGCGTGACGGTCCTCACACTTGAGCGCTGTCGCGGGAGGGCTGCTTCGGTGGTTTGCACAGCGCCGGCCGCCGCGGGCGCCTGGGCTGTGAACGCCGAGGGGTTTGGGCGACCCGTCTGTGGCTCAGTCCTTCCCACCGTGGCCGGCTCCCGGGCGTCCCTGCGTTCCCCGGTGGACTCCGCCAGCTTGGCAACCTCGTCCTTCGCCACAACGCTGTTGCCGAAGACGCCGACCTCCGGGGCAGGTGCTGGCGGGGCCGCCGGGGTTCCCGGCCGCTGCGGTTCCGTGCCGGGCCGCAGGGACAGCGCGGACTTGTCTGCAGCCGTCGCAGACGCGGATGGGGCTGGCTGCATCGATTCGTCGGAAGCGTTCACCGTCGGTTCGGCCGACTTCGCGGTCCTTACCGCCTGTTCCGCATGGTCCGGCTTCATGTCGGAAATCGGGGCGGTGACGGGTGCGCGGTATCGAAGGTCGCTGGCAAACCAGCCGAGCCCGACCGCCACGACGATTGTCGCGGCCCAGCCGAGCGAGCGCCATGCTGGCAGGCCGCCGCCTCGTCGGGTCGGCGGCTCGGCAGTCCGCCGGTCGGGCGTCCCGGCAGGAATATCCGGTCCTACCGGCCGACCTGCGGTGCCGGTGGGCAGCTGAACGGCCTCGACTAACGCTCCCGCCTCACGGAAGAATCCACGGGTCTCGTCCAGCAACTCTCGGCATTCCGGACAATTCGCGAGGTGCGACTCCGCCTCCACTCGCTCCGCCGAAGTCAATTCCCCGTCGAGGAGGGCGGTGAGCTGGCCTTCATCAAGATGCGGCATGGTGCTCCTTCTCCTGCGTTCGAAACTCCTCCACCAGGCGACGGCGGGCGCGGGCCAGTGTGGTGCCGATGGCACCCTTG
>JANOFA010000495.1:0-1707 GCA_031413355.1 Gemmatimonadota bacterium
CGCCGTCGCACCGCCCTCGGGCGCGCGCTCGCCTTCGATCCCGAGCTCGTCATCCTCGAAGACCCGTTTGATGGTATCACCGAGCGTGCCGCCAGCGAGCTGCTGGAGGCGGCCCGCGGCGGCGAGACGGCCGAAGGAGCACGGCGCACCGTCTTCCTCACCGGCACCGATCTGCCCGCGCTACTCCGGCGCCGAGTGGACCGGCAGATCCGGCTGGTTCGCGGGCAGATGGAGACGATTCGATGACCCTCCGCACCCGTTCCGCCGATGCCCTGATCGGCCTCCTTGTCCTCGGCGCCATTGCCGTGGCCCTTACGGCCATCGTGCTGACGCGCGGCTGGACCGAGCGGCGGGTCACCATCTACATGCGGAGCCCCTCGGTCCAGGACCTGAAACAGGACACCCCGGTCTTCCTGCAGGGCCTCAACATCGGCGAGGTTTCGGCGATCTCTCCGATGGGAGACAGCCTCGCCATGGGCCCCCCCGAATTCCTGGTCGCGCTGCGGCTCCGCGAACGCTTCGCCAATGGAGTCCCCATCCGGCTCCGGCTCGGTACGGAGGGGGAAATCGTTTCGACCGGCCTGATCGGCAGTGCGTCGATCGCGCTCGTGGTCCCCAAGAATGACATCCAGGCGGTGCTGGTGGAGGGCGACACGATCCGCGGAGCGCTGACCCAGGGCTGGACCGATGTGCTGAAGGAAGTGGCCGACACGCTGCGGACCCAGGTCTCCGGCATCCTGCGCGACACCCGCCAGCTGCTCGCCACGCTTGACAAGACGGCGGCCACGGCGCGATCGGAGATGACGGCTACCGCGCCCGAGCTCCGGACAACGCTGGCGAGCGCCAGGCAGGTGCTCGACCGGCTGGAGCCGATGATCGATCAGGCCCGGACGACTCTCGCCACCACCGACACAAACGTCGCCACGATGCGGGATTCCCTCTCCCTGCTCCTGAGCGATACCCGCCGCCTCATCAACCACGCCGATACGCTGACGGTCGATGTCACGCGTACCGCAAGCGAGCTGACTCCCGATGTGCGCCAGACGCTGCGCAACGTCCACAGTCTGAGCGTCAAGCTCGAGTATTTCATGGACCAGATCAGTCGCCGCCCGCACCGGTTGCTGACCGGAGTGCGCCCGTTGCCATCCGATACCGTGCCTGGCGACAGCACACCGTGAAGTACCTGCTTTTTCATCCGCCCAGCTGGTCGCCAGGGGAATTGGCCGGGCCGCTCGCCGCCGACCAGGTGGAGTTGCGCGCCGTGGCCTCGCCATCCGAAATCCGTGCCGATGATCGGCCGGTAGCCTACCTCCTCGACCTGCCGACCCGGCAACAGGTCACGACCCCACTGCTCGCGGGGCTGCGCGACAGCGGCGTCGCCCTGCTGGCCCTGGGCGATGCCGGTGAAGCGGATATTCCCGCCGACCTGCCCGCCGATCTCCTGAGTGGCTTTGTCACGGCTCCGGTGGGCCCGCGCCAGCTGCTGGTCGCGCTCCGGGCGGCCTTCCGGGTCTCAGCCTCCCAACGGGAACAGGCCCGGACACGGGCCGAGAGCGCGGCCCGGCTGAATGACCTGACCGAGCTTGCCGATATCGGCGTGCGGCTCACCACCGAAAAGAATCTCGACAGCCTCCTTGAACTGATCCTCAGCCAGGCGCGCCGAGTCACTCAATCAGACGCGGGCAGCCTGTACATCGTCGAAACCGA
>JANOFA010000496.1:0-3297 GCA_031413355.1 Gemmatimonadota bacterium
TGGTACAACACGCAGCGCCTGCTGGAACCGCTGGGGTACGTCCCGCCGGCGGAGTACGAGGAGCAGTACCACCGTGCCCAGGCCGACGGCTCGGCCCTGGTACTCAACTAACCGAGCCTCCGGAAAACCCGGGGCGATTCATTGTGTTGAAAACTCGTTCTCGCCGCCTCGACCGAATGTGTAGAGATTCCGTAGGGGTCCGAGAGGGGTGGTAGCCCAGTCTGAGTCATTGCGTCAAAGATAGACGTAAGTGCTTCCTGATATGTGTAGTGAACGGGAATTGCTGAAGAGATAGCAAACCACTCTGCATAAAGGGATGACAGACCGGCAGTCGAAAACCTACTGCTGGCCCACCACTTGAGCATTCGAACAAGCGCCTTGAGTTTGCGACCAGATCTCTGATGGGCGGCATCGAGAAACCGTTTATGAAGATCTGGAGCAGTGTTCAGCCAGCCGCCGCCGGTATCCGGAATCTGATAGACCGGGACTCGGTTCGTAGCGTCGAATCGCTCGAAGATGGCGGGCACGACATCAATGGCATGAGCACCTTGCTGGAAGGATACTCTGACGGCCTGTTTGTCAATGCGCAACGTTGTTGCAGGATATGACGAAGCGATGGAACGACGGACGCGTCCGACAAGGGTTGCAGAGCCCAAAGCCGGTGACCATTTGCGCGCTTCCTCACGAGAGAAGACTGCAAAGAGGTCGACGTCGCTGTACCGCCGCACAGCTGTACCTTTCCAATGACTGCCCACCGCGACGACGCGACTCACCGCAAAATCAGCCTCCAATCGGGAGGTAATCCGCTGAACTCGCATGTCAGCGACGCGGAGCTCGGATTGGGTAGGCTCTATTGCGGTCAGGAATCGTCCGAAACGTTCTCCAGTCCCCGGCGACGTCATCTCTTGAGGTGTTTGCTGGCTCGCTGATCCACAGCGTAACTTGCTTCGCCTGCCTCAATGCTGCGCCTCGCAAGCTTGAATGCCCAGCGCGGTATCTGTGGACTTGCCTTATTCAGCTCATCCCGCTGAGTCCCCAGGCTCTTGAGCCGGTCAACCAAAGTGTTCTGTTGATCTTGCGCGATAAGTTCAATCTCACGGTACACTCGCGCCAGGTTACGGACCTCGTTGAAACGTGTTCCGGCCGCATGGTGCTGAGCGGCCTTGTCGGTTGGGTTTAGGAAGACAGATAACGCACTGAGCGCAGTCACGACAACGCCGACAATTGCAGCTACGAGGGTATTGTTGGCAATAGCAGAGCCTCCAGCGACTGCCGCAAGGAGTGTCATCGGCACGCCGATTCTCAAGTGCGCGCGATTCCAGCGGCCGGCCGCCTCAAAGTGCGCCCTCGCAGAATACACCGCGTCCTCCTCGATCCTTTGAGCTTCGGCGCTGAGCGCCTGGGTCAGTGTTGGGTCCATTCGCATCACCGAAAGTGATCAGCCGTATAACGCCCGCGCATCACCTGCGTGGCGCGGCACAGAACAGGGAACCGACCGCCAAGGGAAGGCAAGTGCCGACCTTCAGCAAGGCGCTGACCGCGCCACGTCGGGTGCATGCGCTTGTTAGGCTGCTGGCGAACGCCCGGGGCGTCGAAGGAGGCGGCCCGAAGCCAGCGAGCGTACCGGATGCCGAGCCGAGCGCACAATACGAGTGACCTCATTGCTAACCAGTTGCTCAAGGTGCTGGGCAACCTCTACTCCGAATCCGTCTGGCACTAATGCTGGCAGCCCCAAGTCACCGGGTTCCCCAAGCCAAGTCAATGCGGCGCCTGTTCTCTTGAGATCATATCGTATCCCGACAAAAGTTAGCAAGAGGGCTTGAATTGGATCAAGGCCCAATGCCCGGCGCGGACGACCGCTTCCAACCCCAAGGATCTGGTATGGGCATTCCCAATCACCCGAGGGTGCACGGCGTGGCTTCCCGATGCGAATGACTACGGCGCGTCCACCAGCGATGGTGCGCGATAGAGTCCGAGTGGCCAGTATTGGCCCGAATGGGCGAGGCATTGAGTGACCGTAAAGTAGTGATTAGTACCAGCAGCCTAACGGCCGCGCATGACCTGCAAGGCGCGGCGACTCTCTTCACTTTCCGTGCGCAATGGCGGGCGCCGCGGCTTGACAGGTCCATGCGCTGGTTAGGTGGCCAGGAACGGTGTCTGCCAACGAGCCGCCTCGGCTAAAGACCCCAGCGGGCAGTTGAGTTGACGAAGCCACAGGAGTGCGCCTCGGGGCCGCGGTTACCAGGCACGTCGGGGATGTACGCTGCGACGCGCTCCCTCTCGGTTTGGGAAGTGGCCGCTCGAGAGAGACCTGCGCATTCGTTCGCGGCAGCAGTCTGATACGCACTGAGGATCAACCAGACCGCCACGCCTGCTAGCGCAAGGAGGCCCCCAAGGCGAAGCCCACGGGAGGGGGTCTCAGGGGACAACATCATATCAGTCGGCATTAGAATCTCCTTGGCCACCTAACGCCCGCGCATCACCTGCGTGGCGCGGCACAGAAAAGGGACCTGTCGGCCAAAGTGGGCCAATTCTCTCTCCGAAGTCAGGCCATGGCCGCGCCACGGCTGGTGCATGCGCTTGTTAGGTGGCATTTCTGCGCAGGAGCCAGCGGGCTTGTGGTTCCTCGCCCTCATAATACCCGAGCTGGCCCGGTAGACAGGAGAATAGTGCCCCTGAGCCTTGACCGACAACGGCCGTCAATGCATCCAACAGGGGCATCGCCTGGCCATCAAGTGTCTCGGACTCGGCCAGTACAAAGCAGATGGGTGGAGCGCCCGCATTAACGAGAAGGGCCTGGATGCCAGATGGCGTACTATTGACACTCGGGATGGGGATGCAGGCTGCGGGATCAAGGTCTGCGAAGTGAGCGAGTCGGAGGCGAAGCTTGAGCCGGCCACTGGCGGTGGCCAACAACTGCGTAAACCGGGCTTGTCGGCGCGGAAGCAAGAATGCGGCAAGACGAAGCTCGGCCTCTGGCTGGGGGACATCCGGATCGCCAGCAGAGGGTACGGACCGCTTCCCCCGATGTGCACCTGGTCGCGTGTCACGATGATCTTCAGGTTCGGAGCGGCGACCAGTCTGGCCGTGGGAGCCACGGACCTCGCTAGGGGCCGCCTTCTCGCGCTTAGCCACTGGGATCCCTCATGAATGCCACCTAACGCCCGCGCATCACCTGCGTGGCGCGGCGCAGAACAGGAAACCGTTCCCCAAGGTGGACCAATTCTCACCCCCGAGCAAGACCCTGGCCGCGCCACGTCTGGTGCATGCGCTTGTTAGACGCCGCCGCACAGAACT
>JANOFA010000497.1:0-6283 GCA_031413355.1 Gemmatimonadota bacterium
AGGTGGTTGCCGATCGACAGACCGGCGATGTACAGGATGAGGAGGAGAGTGTGGGCCGCTCGCGGAGTGCCGCGGGTATCCCGCCAGACGAGGCAGAGCCAGGCCATCGCCGCGATGGTGCAGGTCGCAAGAGCGTAGACCTCCGTCTCGTTGCTGTTCTGCCAGGTGGTAAAGGTGAAACCGGCGATCAGCACCGCCGCGAGACCGCCACCGATGCTGAGGAGGCGCGCCGTGCCGGCGCCGAGGTCCGCCGTGGCCCGGCTCAGCGTGTCATGGGCGACCAGGAAGAAGCAGCCGGCGCCGACCGCGCTCAACGTCGCGCTCAGCAGGTTGAGCCGCTGGGCATATTCGGTGAGCGGCACGAGCGCGCCCCAGACATGCGCCATCAGCAGGAACAGCGGCGTCCCGGGTGGGTGCGGAATACCGAGGTTCTTGGCCGCCGCGATGAATTCGCCGGCGTCCCAGAAGGTCACCGTGGGTGCCAGGGTGACGATGTACCCGGTGAGGACCAGGAGGGTCGCCATGACGGCGAAAGCGTAGGGTGGGCGGCGGGTCATGCGTTCGAGTCGGATTGGGGGTTCAATACGGTGCGGGGCCGTCGTAGGGGCCGCCTGTAGGCGGCCCCTACAGGCCCCGCACCGCATGGGCGACCGCAAGCGCATCGCGCACCGGCGCGACATTGTGGACCCGGAACAGCCGCGCGCCTCGTTCGTAGGCGAGCACGCATGCGGCCGCAGTGGCGGCGTCGCGCTCACCTATCTCGCGGCCGGTGGCACTGCCGAGGAACCGCTTGCGCGAGGGCCCGACAAGGAGCGGTCGTGCCAGCACCCGCAGCGCCGCAAGCTGATCGAGCAGGAGCAGGTTCTGCTCCGCCGTCTTGGCAAAGCCGAAGCCGGGGTCGACGACGATGTGATCCGCGCCAATCCCCGCCGTGAGCGCATGGTCGACCGCGCCCTTCAGTTCGTCGCGCACGCCAACGACGACATCCGGCGAATACTCCGCGTGATCCAGCCGGGCCATGGTGCTCACGGTGCCGCGCGAATGCATGAGAATCACCCCCGCCCGGGCTTCGGCCACGAGCTTCCCCATCAGGGGATCGAGGCGGAGGGCGGAGACATCGTTGATGATCGCGGCACCGGCGTCGAGGACCGCGCGGGCCACTGCCGCCTTGACCGTATCGACCGAGAGCGCCACCGCGGGATGCCGCCGTTCGAGCGCCGCGAGCACCGGCAGAATTCGCTGTCGTTCCTCCGCTTCGGGAACCGGCTCGCTCCCCGGACGAGTGCTCTCCCCGCCGATATCGAGGATCTCGGCGCCGTCGGCCACCAGACGATCCGCCTGGGCGACCGCCATCTCCGTGGAGAGGAACCGGCCACCGTCGCTGAAGGAGTCGGGGGTGATGTTGAGAATGCCGACGATGACCGGATGATCCAGCTGGATCGTGCGACGGGCCGTCACCCAATGCCGCGGCTGTTCCGGGGTCAGCACCTGCCCCAGCGCCGTGGCCAGCTCGGCGAGTGGCGCTGGAACGACCCAGGGCCGCGCCAGCGCACCGAGTCGTGCTTCGGTACCACCGACCACGGCCCAGTCACTGCCGGTCAGAATATCGAGTCCAAGAGCTGCGCCGTGCCGGACCAGTGCTTCGATGACACCGGCGTCGAGCCCCGAGAGCTCGACGGCCAATCCCGCCATCCCGTCCGCTGCCGCATCCGACCTGACCTCGTCCCAACCCCTGGCCCGCAGGGCCTCCCGGACCGCGCGGGGCGAGTGGGCCCCGAGGGTACGTGCGATCACGCGCCCATAGGCTCGGCGGGCGGCGCACCGAGGATGGGTGTCCGCTGAGGCGCCGGGACCGGCTTGGCGACCAGTGCGGCGACCAGAGGTGCGGGCGGCACCGATGGGCGTGACGGCGGCAACTCCTTACCGGCCGCCATGAGGTCGATGTCGGCCCGGTCCAGCGTCTCCCGCTCCAGCAGGGCCAGGGCAATCCGCTCGAGCAGGTCACGCTCGTCGGTCAGGATGCGGCGGGCCTTTTCGTAGGCCTCGTCGATGAAACGCTTCACTTCATCGTCCACCAGCTCGGCGGTCCGCTCCGAGACCTCGCGACGGCTGCCGAATTCGCGACCAAGGAAGATTTCCTGCTCGCGCTCTCCGACCGCCATCATCCCGACCCGGTCGCTCATCCCGAACTGGGTCACCATACGACGCGCAATCGTCGTGGCCTGCTCGATGTCGCTGCCCGCACCGGTGGTGATCTTGTCCTTGCCGAAGACCAGCTCCTCGGCCATTCGACCACCAAAGGCGATCGCCAGGCGCCCGATCAGGAACTCCTTGGTCTGGCCGTAGCGATCCTTGTCGGGCAGCGACAGCATCAGCCCGAGGGCGCGGCCGCGCGGAATAATCGTGACCTTGTGGATCGGATCGCTGCCCGCGGTCTTGAGCGAGACGACCGTGTGCCCTGCCTCATGGAACGCCGTCAGGCGGCGCTCATCCTCCGACAGAACCAGGCTTCTTCGCTCGACACCGAGCATCACCTTGTCCTTGGCATCCTCGAAGTCCTGCATGTCCACCAGACTCTTGTTCCGGCGCGCGGCGAGCAGTGCCGCCTCATTGACGAGATTGGCCAGATCGGCACCGGCCATACCCGGCGAACCCCGCGCGATGGTCTCCAGTACGACGTCCGCGGCAAGCGGGATCTTGCGGGTGTGAACCCGGAGGATGCCCTCGCGGCCCTTCAGGTCCGGTGCATCGACCACGATCTGACGGTCGAATCGGCCCGGCCGGAGCAGCGCAGGATCGAGCACGTCGGGCCGGTTTGTGGCGGCGATCAGGATGACGCCGTCGTTTGACTCGAAGCCATCCATCTCGACCAGGAGCTGATTCAGCGTCTGCTCCCGCTCATCATGCCCGCCGCCCAGTCCCGCCCCGCGGTGACGACCGACGGCATCGATCTCATCGATGAAGATGATGCACGGCGCGTTGGCCTTCCCCTGCTCGAAGAGATCGCGGACCCGGCTGGCGCCCACGCCGACGAACATCTCGACGAAGTCCGACCCGGACATGGAGAAGAAGGGCCGTCCCGCCTCGCCGGCCACCGCCTTGGCGAGGAGGGTCTTGCCGGTGCCCGGAGGCCCGACCAGCAGCGCGCCCTTGGGGAGCCGCCCGCCGAGCCGGGTGAACTTCTGCGGATCCTTGAGGAACTCGATGATCTCCTGCAACTCGACCTTGGCCTCATCCGCGCCCGCCACATCGGCGAACGTGATCTTCGGCGTGTCGCCCGACAGCAGCTTGGCCTTGCTCTTCCCGAAGGAAAATGCGCGGTTGCCGCCGGACTGGAGCTGGCGCAGCAGGAAGACCCACAATCCGATGATCACGATCCACGGCAGCGCGGCGACCAGGAAGCTGGCCACGCCGATCTTCGGCTCCTTGGCCGAGATCGGGACGCCGGCTCGTTCCAGATCGCCGAGGAAGGCCTCGCTGTTACTGATCGGCAGCAGCACGACGAAATTCTTCGCCTTGCGGTCTTCCTGTGTGATCGGGGCGACAAACTCCCCTTCGAGCTGCTTGCCATCGTACACGGTGACGCTCTTCACGTTGCCGGCCGCGAGCTGCTGCTTGAAGGCGGTGTACGTGAATTCCTGCACCGAGCTGCGCTGGCTGTTCATCAACTGGAACAGCGCCATGGCCACGAGGGCCACCAGCAGCCATAGTGCGAGGTTCTTGCTCAAGCTCCGCCAGTCGGGGCGGGGCGTCGGGGGCATGCGTTCAGCCATTCAGCCTAGTTCCGCGATGTATGGGAGGTGCCGGAGTTCCTCCGCGTGATCCAGCCCGTAACCCACAAGAAACAGCGGTGGGGCCTGAAAGCCCACGAACCGGACTTCCGGAATCGGGGGTGCGATACGCTTGTCCAGCAAGGCGCAGATCGCGAGGCTCTGTGGTGCGCGGGACCAAAGACGGTCCCGCAGAGCCCCCAGGGTACGGCCACTATCAATTATATCCTCAACGAGCAGGATGTGCTTCCCGGTCAGGGCGGCGGCCGGTTCGTAGAGCAACCGCACTTCCCCGCTGGACACCGTCCCCCTCCCGTACGAACTCGCCATCAGAAAGTCGACTTGCACCGGCCGGGCGATCGCACGCACCAGGTCGGCCAGAAAAATGAAGCTTCCCTTGAGCAACCCAACCAGCACAAGCTCCCCATCCGGGTAGGCCAGTGTGATCTCGCGGCCGAGTTCCGCGACCCGCCGCCCAATCACGTCGGCGTCGTACACGACCGAGCGAATGACGCGCCCGCCTGCGCGGGGTTCAGCGGGGGGGATCGACATCAATCCTCACGGCGACCTCACCGGCCCGGGGGAGAAACCGGTCAGACCGGCAAACCCCGGGAATCCATGCCAGCTCGCCCTCTCCCTCAATCATCGGCCATGCGAGCCGAAAACTCCGGGGCACCCGCGCCTCCTGGAAGCAGCGCACCGCCAGTCTCCGGCCAATACCCCCGAGGGGTGCCAGACGATCCCCCCGGCGCCAGGCACGGAGCGACAGTGCTGCGGGGATGAACCAGGCGGTGTGACCGTCGCGTGGCTGAATTGCGGGGGCCGGCTCCGTTGTCCAGCGTACGCGCCAGGCGCCCCAGGTGGTTTGGCCGACGGGGGACTCGAGCGGGCTGGTCCCGGCGTCCGCGATCGATCGGACCGCCGGCGAGAGGCGCGGCGGCACGACCGTCAGCCGGCCGAACGAGAGCTCCACCCGCCATCCCTGACCCAGATCGGCACTCGCGCCGCTCAGGGACGAGTCCAGTGCGGCGAGCGCGCGCCTGATCCTCACCGGCCCGGCGGGGCCCCCGGCGCGGCGGACCAGTGCCTGGGTGAGTGCCATCCCCAGAACCTGCGGTAACTGGTGGAGGATGACCCAGTCGACCGAGAATTGGCCCCGCGCGCGGCTGAAGGACAGTGCCGGCCAGCTGGGGAGAGCGGCATTCCAGGCACGCCGATCGTCGGCCGCCTGTCGCCTGCCCTGCTCGAGGTGGGCCGGCAGTTCCGGCAACCGGGCCCCGAGCAGCGGCAAGACGACCTGGCGCAACCAGGAGCGCAGGTGCCGGAGGTCGGTATTGGCCGGATCCTCCCACCACGTCAGGCCACGCGCGGCGGCATACCGGCGGAGCGTCGCACGCCGGATGCCCAGCAACGGGCGGAGGAGCATCCCCTCTCGTACCCGCATGCCTGCAAGACCCGCAGGTCCCGAGCCGCGGAGAAAACGCATCAGGGTCGTCTCGTGCTGATCGTCGGCATGATGCGCCAGCACGATCCACCGGGCGCCCTCCTCACGCGCCATGGCTCGCAACCAGGTCAGACGGGCGCGACGTGCGCCGGTCTCACTGGAGCCGGGACCGAGGCCGAACGCTACCGAAACGCACCGCAGCCCGCGCTTCTCTGCCAGGTCCCTGACCTGCCGTGCAATGACAGCGCTGTCGGGATGGATGCCGTGGTCGATATGCGCGACGATGAGGGGATGATCGGCGAGCGAGGGCGCGCGCGTGAGGAGGTCGAGCAGCGTCATGGAGTCAGCGCCGCCGGATACCGCGACGAGCAGCGGACCCGGCCGGAGCGGCCGGGCTGCGAGCACGGCATCCACCCGTGCCAGGAGCGTCATTTCAGTAGTGCGGCTCGGCCGACCCGTCCACCGCCAGATGGAAGCGGGGAATCTCGGCGGGAAACATGCTCCCAGCAGGGCGCTCGAAGAAATACTGGCCTTCCATCCATCCACCGGGCGACTTGAGCACGCAGAAACTCTGGTACTCGTGCACCCCACGCGGCGCCACCCAGGGCTGCAGCCCCACCACCCCCTCGCCCTCGACCTCGAGGTCCTCCCCGATCGAGTCGTGGATATGCCAGCGGCGGCTGAGCAGGTGGGCCGCGACGGTGCCGACATTCTCGATCCGGACATCGTACGAAAAGACCCACTGCCCTGCCGTCGGCCGTGACTGCTCCGGCAGGAAGGTGGGCCGCACGGTGATCCGGATCCCCTCGGTAATCCGGTGATAGAGCGCCGGCGCCATCAGGGCGACAACTCCCGCCGCCGCGGTTCCATTCGGATGATCCAGAGCCCGTTGTACATGTCGTTGACGTAGGCCAGCCCGTCGCGCACCACCACGCCCCAGGTCATCGCGGTGTTCCGGACAAAGCCGTCCATATCGGCGGTGTTGACGTGGACCATCTCGCGCGCCTGGGCGCGAAGGTCGCCCATCAGTTCGCCGGAGATGTCGAACGCCCGGAACCCGGCGTTGTAG
>JANOFA010000498.1:0-4700 GCA_031413355.1 Gemmatimonadota bacterium
CCCTGATGAAGGGCCAGCACGCGCAGATCACGCAGGGCACGGAGCTCACCGGCAGCGTGATCACCGCGAACAAGCCGGTCGGCTTCATGGCCGGCCAGGTCTGCATGAACGTCCCGACCGGCACGTCGTACTGCGATCACGGCGAGCAGATGGTCCCGCCGGTGCGCGCGCTCGGTAGCCGCTACGTCGGCGTGATGTACCGCCCGCGCGTCCCCGCCGAGACCAAGACGTTCTGGCGCGTCGTCGGAACCGTCGACGGCACGCAGCTCACGTACAACGCCGCTGTCGGGGGCCCGCGGGTGAGGGATGGACCCGACCGGCCTTTGAGCCCACGATCGAGGGCGACCGGCTCTATGGCCGCGGCTCGGGCGACGCCAAGGCGTCCGTCGCCAGCATGCTCATGGCGGCACGGGATCTGGCCGAGTCAGGCGGGCCGGCGCGCGGTCGGCTGCTCGTCATCCTCGGGTACGAGGAAGAAACCAGGCACACCACGATGGGGACGGCGGTCGAGCGGCTCGGCGTCATCGATGCCGCCGTCGTGGGGGAGCCAACCAACCTCGACATCGCGATCGCGCAGCGCGGCCTCATGATGGTCGACCTCGTGGCTCGCGGCCTGCAGCGCCACGCCGGCTACGCCGCCGACAACCCCGATTTCACCAATGCGATCGTCGAATTGAGCCGCAACGTCGCCCGGCTGCCCGAGCTCTTCCGTGAGCGGGTGCATCCCATCCTCGGCCTCGCGACCGCCACGCCGACGATGCTCGAGGGCGGCGTGAGCCGTAACGTGACCCCGCCAGTGGCGCGTGCCGTCCTCGATGTCCGCAGCACGCCGGACTGGACCCATGCGGAACTCGCTGAGACGATGCGCGTGGCACTGGATGTGGAAGTCGTCGTGACGTCCGACCGGCTCGTCCCCTGCGAGACACCGGCTGGGTCCCCGCTGCTTGCCCTCGCGAGCCAGGTGCGGCCAACGGGGAAGCGGTTCGGTTCTCCCACCTGCTCCGACTGGGTATTCTTGCGGGACCGCGATGCCATCAAGTGCGGGCCCGGCACCAGCCGCCGGTCGCACACGCCCGATGAGTACGTCGATCTTCCGGAAGTGTCGGAGGCGCGGACCTTCTACCGCCAACTGGCGCAGGCCTACCTGACATGACGCCCAAGCCGCCCAAGAAGAGCGCCGCCATTTCCGCCGCGCCCACCACACTCTGGGTTTCCAGCCACGCGCTCGACCGGCAGATGCTGGACTACACCGCCGCGGAAGACCGGCTGTGGGATGCCCGGCTGCTCGCGTGGGATATCCTGGGCAGCCTCGGTCACATCGAGGGATTGCGTGCCTCGAGGCTGCTGAAGGACGGCGAGTATCAGCGGTTACGCGCCGGTTTGCGGCAGGCGCTGCGCGAAGTCGACGCAGGTCGCCTCGGCCTGGGTCCCGAGCACGAGGACGTTCATACCGCCGTCGAGGACTGGCTGGTGCGACAGGTCGGGCCGGTGGGGGAGCGGCTGCACACCGGTCGCTCCCGCAATGATCAGGTCGCAGTCGACCTGCGACTCTATCTCAAGAACCGGCTGCTGCTGCTCCAGGACGAGGCGCTGGACCTGGTCGAGGGACTGGTGAACTTCGCGCACAAGCACCAGCGCGTGTTATGGCCCGGGTACACCCATACGCGCCGGGCCATGCCCTCATCCGCCGGTCTGTGGGCCGCCGCTTTTGCCGAAGGCCTGCTGGATACCGCCGAATGCCTGCCGTCACTCTGGGCCAAGGTGGACCGCTCGCCGCTGGGGAGTGCGGCGGGGTACGGTGTACCGCTTCCCATCAAGCGCGAGGTCGCGGCGCGCGCGCTCGGCTTCCGGGAGATCGAGCATAACGTCGCGCTGGTGCAGAATGGTCGCGGCAAGCTCGAGGCGATGGTCCTCTTCTGGTGCAGCCAGGTCGGTCACGAACTGAGCAAGTTGTCGACCGATGTGATTCACTTCAGTTCGGATGAGTGCGGTTTTCTCATCCTGCCGGCCGATCTCGCGACCGGGTCGAGCATCATGCCCCACAAGCGGAATCCCGATCTCTTCGAGCTGACCCGGAGCCGGGCCGCCGCGCTTGAGGGCGATCTCCTCACCGTGCTGCAGATCAAGAGCAAACTCGCCAGCGGCTATCACCGCGACTTCCAGCTGCTCAAGGAACCGCTGATGCGGGGCGTGGACCGGCTGGAAGGGATGCTCTCCATGCTGGCCGTCGCCGTGCCGCGCCTCGGCGTGGAACCGGCCATCGGTCGAACGATGCTCTCCGGGGGGCCACTGGCCACCGATGAGGTCATGCGTCGGGTGGAGCGGGGCAGTGCATTCCGGTCGGCCTACCGGGAGGTCGCCGCGGCCATCCAGGAAGGCGACTGGTCCCGCGAGCCGTCGACCGAGGAGATCATCAGCCGGCGGAAGAGCAGCGGTGGCCTGGGCAACCTTGGCCTTCCGGCGGTGCGGCTGCGGCTGCGGGCCTGTCGAACCTGGGCCAATCGGGAGCAGCGCCGGTTCGATGCTGCAATCGAAGGCCTTGCCGGCCGGGGCGGAGCACACTCCCGCGCATGAGCGGCGACCGGCGGAAGCGTCAGCTCAAGATTCTCGAACTGATCAGCACGCGCCCCATTCGGACCCAGGAGGAGCTGGCCGACGCACTCTGCGCCGAGGGGTGGTCGGTCAACCAGAGTTCGGTCAGCCGTGACATCACCTCGCTCAGGCTGGTGAAGGTCGACGGCGCGTATCAGCGCGTCAGTCGCGTCAGCACCACTCCCGAACACCCCGATGAACGGCGGATTGCCGATGGTGTGCTGACCGTGGACCTCGCGGGCGATGCCCTCATCGTCCTGCACACCTCGGCGGGCGAGGCCAATCGGGTCGCGGTTGCCATCGATCGGCTGGCCTGGCCCGATGTGGCTGGCACCATCGCCGGCGATGACACCATCTTTATTGCGGTAAAGCACGGGCGGGCGCAGCAACGGGTCGTGCGCCAAGTGCGGGCGCTGGTCGCGCGGAGGTAGAAGCACCCCCGCCCTGCATTCGCCGCTCCCGGTCACTTTCCCCCCCCATTCCCCGCTCCCACCCGGCCTCTCCTTGGGAACTCCCGAACACTTTCTCCGCGATCTCGCCGTCGTCCTGGTCACTGCCGGGGCGACGACACTGCTGTTCCACCGGCTGCGGTGGCCGGTGGTGGCGGGTTATCTCGTCGCGGGCGTGCTGGTGGGACCGAGTTTCACCCCGACGTGGCTGAGCAATGAGCAGAGCATCCGCCTGCTTTCCGAGCTCGGCGTCATCCTGCTGATGTACAGCATCGGCCTTGGCTTCCGGCTCGATCGACTGGCCCGGGCCGGCCCAGCCGCCGGCCTCGCGGCGCTGGTGGAAATCGGGCTGATGCTCGCGCTCGGATTCGGCGTGGGTCGTGCCTTGGGCTGGAGCACGCTTGCGAGTTTGTTCGTCGCCGGGGCCGTGGCGGTGTCGAGTACGATGATCCTCGCCAAGCTACTGGAGGAACGCCCGGTCGAGCGGGAACTGCGGGAGAGCCTGTTCAGCCTGATGCTGTTCGAGGATCTCGCTGCGATGGTGATCATCGCGCTACTCACCGCGGCCGCCTCGAGCGAGGGGCTGACTGGCACCGCGTTGGCGACCGTGATCGGGCGCCTGCTGGGACTCCTGGCCCTGGCGCTGGTGGTCGGGCTGGCGCTCGTCCCACGTGCCGCGGGCTGGGTCATTCGACTCCGGAATCCCGAGACGATGCTCGTGAGCATGGTCGGATTCGCCTTCGGAGTGTCCTACCTCGCTGGCGCCGCTGGATTCTCTGTCGCCCTCGGCGCATTCGTCGCCGGGCTCCTGGTCGCCGAGTCAGGCGGCGGACGCCTGGTGGAAGAGTCGATTCGTCCGCTCCGTGATGTCTTCGCCGCCATCTTTTTCGTCGCGACGGGCATGCAGCTGGATATCCGGGTGCTCACGACCGAATGGCCGCTCGCGCTTGGGCTCGCGACCGTCGTGTTGCTCGGCAAACCAGTGGCGGTGGCTGTCGGTGTTTTCCTCTCGGGTCGGGGGCTGCCCACCGCGATCCGGGCCGGCCTGAGTTTGTCGCACATCGGCGAGTTCTCCTTCATTCTCGCCGGCGTTGGGGTCATGCTGGGCGTGGTCCCGCCGGCCTTTGTCGCGGCCGCGGTCGCGGTGTCAGTGGTGACGGCGTTCCTCGCATCCTGGCTGGCCCGGATGGCGGACCCGGTCGCCCGCTGGGTCGACCGCAGACTGCCGCATCGGGTGCAGATGGTCGCGTCGCTCTATGGCGCCTGGGTCGAGGCACTCGGCAAGAAGCGGGACGGGGTGCGGCCCTGGGCCCGGGTCCGTCGCGCGGCACGATGGCTCGCCCTCGATGCCCTGGCGATTGCCGGCCTCATCATCGCGGGGTCCACCCTGCGCGCCCGGCTGGTCGAGGAATTGGCGCGGTCGGGGGTCGGTTTCACCGTTGCCTCCTGGGCGCTCGCATTGGTCACTCTCGTCCTGGTGAGTCCATTCCTGCTTGGCATATTCCGGGTGACCCGGGTACTGGGCAACGAGCTCGGGGAGATCGCGATTCCGCTGCCGCCGTCGGGACGAGTGGACAACGGCCGGGCACCACGGCGCATGCTCGGTGTGGCCGTGCAGCTGGCGGGTATCGTCGTGACGGGCGGTCCGCTCATCCTTGC
>JANOFA010000499.1:0-2018 GCA_031413355.1 Gemmatimonadota bacterium
CGACTGCGCCGAAACCGTCCATCACAGCGCGTTGTCCTTGCTCGCCCTGCTGAATGACCTGCTCGATCTCTCCAAGATCGAGGCGGGGAAGCTCACGCTTGATCCGGTGCCGTTCAGCCTGCGGGAGGCGATCGAAGCGCCGACGGCATTGCTCGCGGCTCGGGCGGGCGAGCGCAGGTTGGCGCTGGTCTCCCGGATCGACCCCGGTCTCCCGGATCTGGTGCTCGGTGACGGCGGCCGATTCCGCCAGATCATCACCAATCTGCTGGGCAACGCGGTGAAATTCACCGAGCAGGGACGGGTCATCATCAGCTTGGAAGGTCGGCTGACGGCCCAGGAGTCAGTGACCGTGCGACTCACGGTGCAGGACACCGGAATCGGCATCCCCTTGGCCAAGCGCGATCACATCTTCGAAAAGTTTACCCAGGCCGACGCCTCGACGACGAGAAAGTACGGCGGGACTGGTCTCGGCCTGGCGATCTGCCGTGAACTGGCGGAAATGATGGGCGGTACCATCGGTGTTGACAGCGAGGAGGGGAAGGGGAGCACCTTCTGGTGCCAGCTGCCATTCGGCATCATCCCGGAGTCCGTCGTTCCCACGCCCGGCCTGCCGGGACGTCGGATCGTGCTGGTCATGGCGCCCGGCATCGAGCGGGATCTGCTGGAGGAGCAGCTGCGCGGCGAGGCGGCCGATGTGGTTCTCACGGAGGATGGTGCCGCCGGATTGCGTCAACTGCAGGCCGGGCCGCATGATGCCCTCCTGGTGGATGATCGCGTTGGACTTGGCGCGGCAAAACCGGACGTGCATCTGGCCGGAGTGCCGGTGATCATGCTGACGGATGCGCTTCACCGGGGAGACGGCGTGAAATCGCGTCCCGGCGTCCGGGTCGTGCTGGCGCGACCCTACCGTCGCCGCGAACTGCTTGAGGCCCTTGGAGCGAGGGCAACCGGAGCCGTGCGGGAGTCCGCGACGATGCCGGTTGACGCGGGGTCGTTCGGGGCGCTCCCCGCCGCGCGTATTCTGCTGGTCGAAGACTCGCTGGTGAACCAGAAGGTGGCGCTCAGCATGCTCCGCCGGCTGCACTGCACGGTCCAGCTGGCGAATAATGGGCGGGAAGCCCTCGCCGCCATGGACAACGAAGCGTTCGACCTCGTGCTGATGGACTGCCAGATGCCGGTCATGGACGGGTTCAGCGCGACCGAGGAGCGCCGGCGGCGCGAGACGGCGGGCGCCCCGAGGCTGCCAATCGCCGCCATGACCGCCCATGCCATGCAGGGCGACCGTGAGCGGTGCCTTGGTGCCGGGATGGACGATTACGTCACCAAGCCGATTTCCACCGAGAAGATCGCGGAGCTGCTGGAGCGGTGGCTGCCCGGGCGCCAGTGGACCGCGGGGCCACCCGGGGCTGCCGTTGCGCCGCCGCCCGGTGAGCCGGCGCTCGATCGGGCGATTCTCAAGCAGCTGGAGGATCTGGAGCGGGACGGGTCGCCCGGGCTGGTCGCGGATGTGGTTGCCCTGTTTATCGAGCAGGGCGAGCATCATCTGCAGGCCATTGCCGGCGCCATCGCGGGCGGTAAGGCGGGCGTGCTGGCGGCGCACCTGCACGGGTTCCGGGGAAGCGCCAGTTCGGTCGGCGCCAGTCGGCTGGCCGGTGTGTGTGCGGAGTTGGAGGGTACCTCCGACGCTGCTCCCGTGGCGCTGGCGGAACGGCTGAACCGGTTACGCCTCGCCTACGACGAGGCGTGCGATGCCCTGCGGTCGGTCGGAGTCGCGCGGGTGCCGTAATGACGCGTCAGACGGCGCTGGTATGGTGGCAGGCCACCGAGCGCGTATCGATCGTCACCAGCTGGGGAGCCTCGGACCGGCAGCGGTCGTTCTTGCCCGGATGAGGGCAGCGAGGATGAAAGTGACACCCGGGGGGCGGCGCGGCCGGGTCAGCCGGATCGCCGCCTAACACAACACCGGGTGCGGCGCCGGTGGAGTCGGGGTCCGGGGCAGAGGCCAGCAGGGTGCGGGT
>JANOFA010000500.1:0-2003 GCA_031413355.1 Gemmatimonadota bacterium
GCGCATCGCAGACCAGTTCCTGCATGCGATCGGCGGCCTCGGGCTCAACCAGGCGGCGGATTACCTCGAGATGGCGGGCCGGCTGCTGCGCCTCAAGGTGCAGATGCTGCTCCCGCGCCGCGATGGCGAAGAAGGCTGGGAGGACCCCCGCTCCGAGCTGGTGCGCCGGCTGCTGGAATACCAGCTCGTCAAGGAAGTCGCGAGCTGGTTCGGAACGGCCGCGGAACGTCGGGCCGACCAGCATCCCCGTGGCTACCTGCCACCGCCCCCCGAGCTGCCGCCACTTCCGCTCACCCTGGATCTCGTCGCGCTCCTCAAGGCGGTCGAGACGGTCATCGCGGGCATTCCGTCGCCGGTGCTGCACAGCGTGGTCGCACGGCCGCTGGATACTGAGGGCGCCCTCCGTCGGCTGGAAGCGATGCTGACCGAGCGGGAGGAATTTTCCTGGATCGAGGCCCTGGGGCCGCGGCCCACCATCGTCGATGTGCTGTCCACGCTGCTCGCCCTGCTCGAACTGGCCAGGCGCGGTCAGGTCAGTCTGGCTCAGCCCGTGCTGTTTGCCTCGTTTGTCATTCGCCGAGAGAAGCTCCCGGAGCCGAGTCCGGCCACCCTGGTCCCCGCCGCCGATGCCGCTGAATCCACTGACCCAACTAGTTGAAGCCGCGCTGTTCGCGGCGAACCGGCCGCTGACAGTCGAGGAGCTGCAGACCCTTGATCCCGATGCGGCGCTGGCCGATGTCCGGACGGCGCTGGACGAACTGCGTGAGCACTACGATTTCGACGGGCACGCGGTCGAGGTCATTGAACTGGCCGGCGGCTACCAGGTCCTGTCGCGGCGGATGTTCGCCGAGGCGATCGAGCGGGCCCAGATCACCATGCGCATCCCGCGCCTGACCGCTGCCGCGCTCGAAACCCTCGCGGTGATCGCCTATCGCCAGCCGGTCGGGCGCGCCGAGATCGAGGAGATTCGCGGGGTGTCGGCGGGGGGCGTGCTGCGGAGTCTGCAGGAGCGAGGTCTCATCGAAGTCGTGGGCCGGAGCGAGGCAATCGGTCGACCGCTGCTGTACGGCTCGACGCCGCTTTTCCTCGAACTGCTGGGCCTGCGGGATCTGGCGGAGTTGCCCCGTACCGATGAGTTCAATGTCGCCCTTCAGCCGCATGTCATGACCACGCCCGATGGTGAGTCCTCTGCCGCCTCCGTGCCGGCGGAATCATGAGCGAAATGCGGTTGCAACGGGCGCTGGCGCGCGCGGGGATCGCCAGCCGGCGTGCGGCGGAGGTGCTGATCGAAGCCGGCAACATCCGGGTCGACGGCAAGGTCGCCACCCTCGGCATGAAGGTCGACCCCGACAAGCAGCGGATCACGGTGGGCGGAAAGCAGCTGCCACGGATCGAGCGGCGCTGGCTGGCATTTCATAAGCCGCTGGGTGTCGTCACCACCGCGGACGATGAAGAAGGTCGCCGCACCGTCTTCGATTTCATCAAGGAGCCGCGTGGCCTGGCCTATGTCGGCCGACTCGACGTCATGACGACGGGATTGCTGCTGCTCACCACCGACGGCGACGCCATCCACCGTCTTACCCACCCCAAGTACCGGATTCCCCGGAGCTACGTCGCGATGGTGCACGGGCGGCCGACGGCGGAGGTCAGTCAGGCGGTCACCCAGCCGGTGGTCCTCGATGGCCGGAAGGTGGAGGCGACCCGCGTCCGGGTTCGGCCCGGCAAGGATGGGCGGACGCTCATCGACCTGACGCTGGTCGAAGGCCGCAATCGTGTGGTCCGGCGGTGGTGCGAGGAGATGGGGCTCAAGGTGGAGCGTCTCGCACGGCTCACGTATGGGCCGGTGCGGCTCGGTGATCTGCCGGCGGGGCAGTCGCGCCCGCTCACGCCAGATGAGGAGGAGATGATCTACCGTTCGATCAAACTGAGCGAGGGTCCGGTGGGAAGGCCGGCGCGCTCGACGCGGGAAGCGGGAGAACACCGTGCGGGGAATCGGGACCGGG